>JBEPWP010000015.1:0-17859 GCA_041642355.1 Fodinibius sp.
AATAAACTGATTACTAATTAAACTTGCCGTTCGTTATTCTTCGGAATCCAAAAATCCGTGTTCATCCATCCATTCGTCATTAAATATCTTTGAGACATAGCGTGTACCACTGTCGGGAAGAATGATGGCCATAATGTCATCTTTGCCAAAATCATTATTACGGGCATACTCTAACGCTCCATAAACAGCAGCTCCGCACGACCCGCCAACAAACAGTCCTTCCTTTTTGGCCAGTTTCCGAGTCATCTGAAAAGCATTTTTATCATTAACCTGGATAACTTCATCCAGCAAATCAAAATTCATGTTCTCGGGAATGATATCCTCCCCTATGCCCTCTGTCAAATAGGGATGAATTTCATCTTTATCAAATTCTCCAGTCTCAAAATAATGCTTGTAAACAGAGCCCACGCTATCAACGCCAATCGTTTTAACATCAGCGTTTTGTTCTTTTAAATATTTTGATGTTCCCGAAACAGTTCCACCGGTCCCCATTCCAGCAACATAGTGCGTTATTTCGCCCTCGGTTTGTTCCCAAATCTCGGGACCTGTAGTTTCGTAGTGAGCTTCTGCATTACTAGGGTTATCGTACTGGTTGGGATAATATGAATTGGGGATTTCTTCGCTCAGTCGCTTAGCAACAGAATAATAACTCCGCGGATCGTCAGGTTCTACATCAGTAGGACAAACTTTGACTTCAGCCCCTAATGCACGGAGTAAATCGATTTTAGACTTGCTCTGCTTATCCGTTGTAGTAAAAATGCAATCATATCCTTTTATAGTAGCGGCAAGCGCTAATCCCATACCGGTATTACCGGATGTTCCTTCAATAATTGTTCCTCCTGGCTCAATGAGTCCTTTCTCCTCAGCATCCTCGATCATTTTAAGACCAATACGGTCTTTCACACTTTGACCGGGGTTAAAATATTCAACTTTGGCCAAAATCGTTCCTTCAAATTCTTCTGTGACCTCATTCAACTTTACCAGTGGTGTATTGCCAATGGTTTCTAAAATGGAATTATAGTACATCTTGTAATACGTATAGTTACTATTCGATAAAAATTAAAAAAATGTAAGCTTCGGAATATAGGAATTTTGAATTGTCTACTCGAAAAAAGATTTAATTATCACAGCAAATTAATTACGATTAGTATAAAAAGTTCTTTATTCGAAGAGTCAACTCTGTTATCTTCTTCAAAAAATTAACGCCTAATAAAACTATTTATGTTTGTAGAACAGAAAAAGCCGAAAGATTTCGACTGTGGATACAATCTTGACCGAATGATTACTTCACTGCCTCGTATTAAAGATGAAGAAGAACGGATCGAATATGCGAAACGGGCCGTTGGGCTTATTAAGCAGAGTCATCCCAATTGGGTTGATGAAAATGGAAAAAGTAAAGCCGCCTGGGATCACTTTTTTGAATTAGCTGATTACGATCCGAACGAGTACGGCATTTATAACCCTTTTGAGTCTGACGATAATGACGATGCCCAATAGTCATTACACCTCTTACTCAACAACATTGAATTCCATTTTATTGGTCTAGTTGCCTTTTCCCATAAGACTAAAGCAAGGTTCTTATAGTACAAACAGTTATAAGAAGATACCCGTATAATTGTACTTCGTGTTAAAACCAGCATATTTAACACTTTATACTCTTAGGGTTTTAAAATAAAAGGATACAGTGCCAACCTAATACAAGTCTTTTTATTAAAATAATGAGTGGACACAACTTCTAGCGTTTTTATATCATATCTCTTGCTGCATATTCACGATTCCTGATCGTAGAATTCACAAATTAATGTTCGTTGCTTCTATTAATAAAGGAAATCATACGCATTCAGCTATATTTAACATTACGGGTTTAAAAAGGTCACATTCTCATTATGGAAATATCAATTTTCAATTTATATTGAAACTTATGAAAGCTGATATTGAATAATTGTAACAGACCTCATGAATAACAATCCTTTATCAGATTTAAGAGATTCTTTGCCATCTTTCGTTATCGATTTTAATGAATCTGAGCTAAGCAATTTCATAGATAATCTTTTTGAAAACCCAACTTCACGGTTTGCCACTTTTAGTTTCCCTATTCAATCGCTAGATCCCCTGGCTTATCTTGAAATGTGCTGGAATAACAAAGCTTTCCAGTATTACTGGGAGAAACCAACCGATGAATTTGCTATTGCTGCAGGTAGCGAGATAACGTCAGTTACCGCCACTGGCGAAAATCGATTTAACTCCATTAATGAGAAAATTAAAAAGATTCGCCAAGATACAACTGAGTATTCAGCAATCTCTCATCCCTACTCAGGATTATTTTTACTCGGCGGATTTTCCTTTTTTGATGAAAATTGTACCGATTTATGGAAGGGCTTCCCACCGGCTTCTTTTAGTCTACCCAAATGGATGATTATCAAAGACGGTAAATTTAGTCTAGCTACTTTTGCTGTTGATTTAAATAATTTTGAGGCTGCCGATCAATTGTATGATTACGTACGCAATCAACTTAAACAGGTTGAACAGACATTAACACAAAAAGAATCTAGCACCAATGCCCCTCAAGACCGTGATATTGCTACAACACCACTGCCAAAACAACAATTAGATTACCAGCAATGGTCCAAATCCGTCCAAAAGGCAAAAAAACTTATTGACGATAATGCGTTCGATAAAATTGTATTGGCCCGGCATATTAAAGTGCCTAAAAGCACCGCAATCCCCCCAACACAAGTTGTCAATAACCTTCGCAAACAATATGCAAATTGCTACAACTTCCTAATCCACAAACCAACCGGTAATACTTTTTTGGGATCTACTCCCGAACGACTGATAGCAGCACGCAATAAACTTCTCCTAACCGAGGCATTAGCGGGAAGTATCAGAAGAGGCAATACTGCTACCGAGGATTCTTTTCTGGAAAAAAAATTATCAACCAACGGCAAAGACCGAAGTGAACATAATTTTGTAATTCAGGATATTGAGGAGCGGTTGGATCCTTTTGTAAAAGAGATGAATAAAAATACTACGCCCGAAATAAAAAAATTATCGAACGTTCAACATCTTTACACTCCTATCCGGGCACACCTAAACGAAGAATCAACCGCTTTTGATGTGCTGAGTCAACTCCACCCTACCCCTGCAGTAGGTGGATATCCCTGGCAAAAGGCAGCCTCTTACATAAAAGAGCTTGAATATTTTGAACGTGGTCGTTATGCGGGTCCCGTTGGATGGATAAACAGTAGTGGCAATATGGAATTTGCTGTTGCTATCCGCAGTGCTTTATGTACGCAAAACCATGCCCACCTGTTTGCAGGTTGCGGTATTGTTAAAGATTCCGACCCCACCGCCGAATGGGAAGAAACAAATCTTAAATTGAAGCCGCTGCTTTCTGCTCTTCAATATGACTGAGTCACACCAAGGTAATATTGCCCTACGCTGGGCAAATACATTTTTCAAACATCTTTCAGGCTACGGAGTTCAACACGTAATTATATCTCCGGGCTCGCGTTCAACGCCCCTGACTTTGGCGGCGGCCATAAATCCAAAGTTGCAAAAGCAGGTTATTTTGGATGAGCGATCAGCTGCATTTACTGCCCTGGGCATTGGCAAGGCTACCAATACCCCGGCAGTGCTAATATGCACCTCGGGAACAGCATTGGCAAATTATTATCCCGCTGTAATTGAAGCACGTCAATCAGGCGTTCCCCTCATTTTAGCAACCGCTGATCGGCCGCCGCATCTGCATGCAACCGGTGCCAACCAAGCTATCGACCAGCTTAAAATTTTTGGCGACTACCCAGTCTTTTTTCACAACGTGGGCGAACCTCGAGCTGAAGACAAAGATTTGAAACGCCTTAAAATGCTGGCTCAGCAATCCGTTTCTGTATCCCAGGAAAAACGGGGACCCGTTCACCTGAATTTCCCATTTCGCAAGCCGCTTGAACCTACCGCTGATTTCCGAAAAAAAATTCAGCAGGAGCATCAGAAATATGACCACAATCCAAAAGAACGTTCTATAGCAACATCTACTGGAATCAGATTAGATAACTCCCTTAATCAAAAGATTTCATCCGCTCAAAAACCGGTGATTATGGTAGGTCCCCTAGCTCCCTGCGATGACACCACATCCATTGCAAATCTCGCAGCTAAAATAGACGCTCCGATTCTGTCAGAGTCTTCCATTACATCAGAACAAGTGATCCGTAGGTTTGCTGGATTTTTACGAAATCAAGATTTACGCACCCAACTTGAACCTGATATGATTCTCCGGTTTGGATTTCAGCCAACTGATAAAAGCCTAGAATTGGCATTAGAACAATGGTCGCCCGACCATCATTTCCATTTTGCCAGTACAACCGCCTGGCAAGATGCTACAGCTTCTGGAAGTCAACGTATTGCGTGGATGGGTAAAAAGTTTGGTACTAACGACATTAGTTCACAAACTGAACCACAATGGTTCAAACAATGGAAAAAAACAGAAAAACAGTTTGCTTCGGACTATAAAAACACTATTGAAAAAAATAACGTACTTACTGATGGTGCTATCTATCATCAGCTGACGCCTCAACTTACGAATCAGCATTCTGTGATGGCATCAAATTCATTTCCCGCCCGTGATATTAATTTATTTGGGCAACACCCCACAGATATCCCGTTTTTTGTTAATCGGGGTGCTAGTGGCATCGATGGTATCACTTCTACTGCTATGGGTATTAGCCACGGACTTCAAAAGTCAGGAGTATTGTTTACCGGCGACTTGGCCTTTTTGCACGATACCAACGCCCTGCTCAATCATAAAAATATGGAGCATTCGCTTGTCGTAGTTGTAATCAATAATAGTGGCGGATCCATCTTTCGGATGCTCCCCATTGCTACTAATGAAGAACATTTCGAAACCTATTTTGAAACGCCACAACAGGCTGATATCAGCAAGCTTGCCGGCGCTTATGATATCCCTTATCAAACGGTTAATACCATTTCTGAACTTAACAAAATAGATTTATCAGCACTATTAGCTAAACAAAACGGCTTATCAATTCTGGAATGCAAGACCGATCCCAAAGCTTCCATGGAACTACGTAAAAAACTGTGGGATTTTGAGCAATGAAATATCTAACCGCCAACAATCAAGAATATGCGGTAGCAGTTCATCAGCAAAAAAATGCTCTACCCTACCTGTTGATGTTACACGGTTTTATGGGGGATCAGCGCGTTTTTAGTCATTTAATTGACGACCTCAGCCAATTTTGCAATCCAATAACCATTGATCTATTGGGATTTGGGCAAACCACAAAACCTGATTCTCCTCAGCAATACCGAGAAGAACATCAGATCGATGATCTTCACTCTTTGATACAAGAACTCAATCATAAACCATTATTTCTTTACGGCTACAGCATGGGAGGGCGTTTGGCACTTCAAATGGTATTCAAACATGCCGAGTTATTTAAAGGATTGATCTTAGAAAGCACCAACTGCGGAATTTCTGATCAAAAAAAACAAAAAGAGCGCCAAAAGGTTGATGCTAAAAGAGCTGAATCCATCAAAAATAATTTCGAAGCTTTTTTATCGGAATGGAAGACACTTGACTTATTTAGATCACCGATACGGCCAGATAAATCGCTGATTCAAAAATACCACCAAATCCAAGCTGAACAATCGCCCTCAGCCCTTGCGGCTTCCTTAAAGGGATTTGGTACCGGAACCATGACACCGGTTTACGATCAACTTGCTGAGATAGCACTACCCACCCTTTTAATTGCAGGATCGGCCGACGAAAAATATCAAGAAATTAATCAATATTTGTCAGAACACCTGCCAAATGCTACCTTTTCGTCTATCGAAGCAGGACATCGCGTCCATATCGATAATCCTCAAGCATTGGCCTCAGAACTACAGAATTTTTTGACAGAATTATAACTCAATACTCACGATTACCATGAACTGGAAAACCGTCAATGAATACGAAGACATCACTTTTAAAAAATCCAATGGCGTAGCACGCATTGCGATCAACAGACCAGAGCTTCGCAATGCTTTTCGCCCTAAAACCCTTTTTGAGCTACAGGATGCTTTTATGGATGTACGCGAAGATTCGAGCATCGGCGTTGTACTGCTGACAGGCGAAGGACCTTCTCCCAAAGACGGGAAATGGGCATTTTGTTCAGGCGGTGATCAAAACGTGCGCGGTAAGGCGGGCTATAAAGATGACGCCGGAACACCGCGACTTAATGTTTTGGATTTGCAGCGACTCATCCGTTTTATGGGTAAAGTGGTTATCTGTGTGGTGCCCGGCTGGGCCGTAGGCGGCGGACATAGTCTGCACGTGGTTTGTGATCTCACTATTGCCAGTAAAGAGCATGCCATTTTTAAACAAACGGATGCCGATGTAGCAAGTTTTGATGGCGGTTTTGGCTCTGCTCTACTTGCCCGGCAAGTGGGACAAAAGAAAGCCCGCGAAATCTTTTTCTTAGGCCGGGACTACACTGCACAAGAGGCCTATGATATGGGGATGGTGAATGCGGTTGTTCCTCACGAGGAACTCGAAGAAACCGCTTATCAATGGGCGCAGGAAATTCTGGAGAAAAGTCCCACTGCTATTCGAATGATTAAATATGCTTTTAATCTTATAGATGACGGCATGGTTGGTCAGCAGGTCTTCTCTGGTGAAGCAACGCGACTGGCTTATATGACCGACGAGGCCGCAGAAGGACGTGATGCTTTCCTCGAAAAGCGCAAGCCAAACTGGGATGATTATCCCTGGATTGGCTAACCTATTTCCCATTTAAATACAGGACCACTAAGTTTTTTCTTACAACAGTAGCTGTCATACGAATGGAAACCTAGTAAATAAGGTTTTCAATGATAAGTGAGGATTCAACAACCCTTAATAAAATACTGTTATGCTATCACCAAGAGTACTTGCCACTTTAATTCTTGTTACTGCATTGTTAATCTGCCATCCAGACAAAGCTAAAGCACAAGCAAATCCCGAAGGAGGAAAAAATTTTGGGCTTGGAATTATTATTGGAGAACCAACGGGTCTCTCAATCAAATCCTGGAATGGAGATCGATCCGCCTTTAGTATAGGTGCAGCCTGGTCGCTTTCGGAAGACGAAGCTCTTCAATTGAATGCTGATTTTCAGCTGCATTCTTGGTTTGAAAATATCGAAATTGGAAAACTTGCCTTTTACTATGGCATCGGCGGACGGGTTATTTTTACGGATGACCCAAAAATTGGAGCTCGAGTTCCACTTGGATTGAACTATATCTTTGGCACCCTTCCTTTTGATCTGTTTGTAGAAGCAACTCCTATCCTTGATTTTACTCCTGATGTCAAACTTGCTGGCAATGGTGGAGTTGGAATACGCTATTATTTTAATTGATTGAAATAAAATCAGTTAGCAATAAAAAAAGCCCACTGCATAACGCAGCGGGCTTTTGCAATTAAGGTATTTACTCTTGGAATTCTTACGAGCAACCGGTGGTTGATCCACAAGTGATGCACTTCTGACAAGTTCCGTTACGGACCATTGTCATACTACCGCACTCGGGACAAGAGTCACCCGTATAACCCAGCTCCTTAGCCTTTTCGTAATCACTTTGATAGCTGTCATCATCTGCAGCAGCTTGTGACTGTTTGTCTGGCTGAGATTCTACCACCGTTTCAGGCTGATCAACATTGTCATCTGGCTGATTTGCCGGACTTTTTGCTCGGTCAGAACGCTGCTTTTCCTCTTCGGATGGACGCATCTTGCGCGACATGATATCCTCTGCAGGAACATGCGCTAAGTCATCTCTGCCGAGATACGTAACAGCAAGCTCGCGGAAAATATAATCAATTACAGAAGTCGTCATTTTCACATGCGGACTTCCGCTAACGGTTCCGCTGGGCTCAAACTTGGTAAACGTAAACGCATCCACAAACTCTTCGAGCGGCACGCCATGTTGCAAGCCAAGTGAAATCGCAATAGCAAAACAGTTCGTCAGGCTACGGAATGCTGCCCCTTCCCGGTGCATATCTAGGAAGATTTCACCGAGCTGACCATTTTCATATTCACCCGTTCGTAGGTATACGCTTTGTCCACCAATTTTCACCTTCTGGGTATATCCATTTCGGCGGCTTGGCAGACGCTTGCGATCAGCTACGTACTTATGAACAATGCGTTCAGCTGTTTCAACCACTTTGTCTTGCTGTGCTTTAGTCTCCTCATCCAGATCTTCTTCATCTAGATCCTCAAACACATCGCTAAGACTATTTAGCGGCTGACTCAATTTCGAACCATCACGATAGAGTGCATTCGCTTTCAGCATAAGCTCCCAAGATTCCATATACGCATCCTTAAAATCCTCAACCGTTGCCTCATTCGGCAAGTTAATCGTCTTGGAAATAGCACCCGAAACAAACGGTTGCGCGGCAGCCATCATGCGAATGTGTCCTTTGGGCTTAATGTACCGCGTTCCGATGCGTCCACAGCGGTTAGCACAATCAAACACCGGTAAGTGCTCATCTTTCAAGTGCGGTGCCCCTTCTACCGTCATTGTACCGCAGACGTAATCGTTGGCCTCCTTAATTTCTTGCTTTGAAAACCCAAGATGCTTGAGAATATCAAACTGTGGATTGGACAGCTGCTCATCAGAAAGTCCGAGTTCTTCTTTGCAGAAATCTTCGCCCAACGTCCACTGGTTAAAGGCAAACTTGACTTCAAAACTACTTGGCAGCGCTTCTTCAATCGCCTCAAGCTGTTTGTCACCAAAACCTTTTTCGCGGAGGCTTTCCTCGTTGATGTGCTGACATCCATCCAGCGAACCGTGTCCCTTAGCGTAATTAATAATCTCCTCTCGCTCCTTGGGACTGTATCCAAGATTTTGCAGCGCCTTGGGCACACATTGGTTAATAATCTTAAAGTGTCCACCACCGGCAAGTTTCTTGAACTTCACCAAGGCAAAGTCCGGCTCAATTCCGGTAGTATCGCAATCCATCACCAGACCAATCGTTCCGGTCGGTGCAATCACTGTAACCTGAGCATTGCGGTATCCATGTTTCTCACCCATTTTCACAGCTTCATCAGAATCTTTTCGCGCCGCCTTCAACAGGTTATCGGGACATTCATTAGCATCAATGCCCATTGGCTTCACGGTGAGATCTTCATACTCATCCGGATCGGCATTATAAGCCGCTCGCTTGTGGTTACGCACCACTTTAAGCATCGGCTCTTTGTTCGCTTCGAAACGTTCAAACGTTCCAAGCTCACTGGCCATCTCGGCGCTGGTCTTGTATGCATTCATGTGGATGACACTCATCAATCCGCCGGCAATAGCGCATCCCTCGTCACTATCATAAGGAACACCCTGAACCATCAATGCAGCTCCAAGATTTGCAAATCCGAGTCCCAGTGTGCGATATTTATACGAGAGATCGGCAATTTCTTTAGATGGAAACTGTGCCATCAATACAGAAATCTCGAGCACGACCGTCCAAATTCGAGACGCATTTCGCAGCGATTCAACATCGAATTCTTCACATTTATCCGACTTGAAATATTTCATCAAGTTGAGCGAAGCAAGATTACAGGCCGTGTTATCTAGGAACATATATTCTGAACACGGATTACTGCCGTTAATCGGTCCGTCGTTGGGACATGTGTGCCACTCATTAATAGTATCATGATATTGAGCACCGGGATCAGCGCAAGCCCATGCAGCGTTGGCAATATCATCCCAAAGTTCACGGGCCGGCATCGTCTTGCAAGGCTTAGGCTCGCGTCCCTCTTCAGCCGCCTTTCGTTTTTCCGTTCTCCAATAAAGACCCCATTCATCGTCGTCTTTGACGGCCTTCATAAATTTATTGGGGATGCGAACCGAGTTGTTCGAGTTCTGTCCACTTACCGTACGATACGCTTCTGAATCCCAATCCGTATCATAAGTTTCAAATTCAAGATCCGTAAACCCTTGCTCAGCCAGCTGCACCACGCGCTCAATATAGTTGAGCGGCACCTGATCTTGTTTAGCTTCTTTTATTGCTTTGCCAAGCTCTTTGTTTTTAACGGGATCACGACTGACTGCACCATTAAAGGTGCGGCCATCTATTTCGACGGGTTTGTTACAAAGCTTAATGATTTTCTTTAGATGCTTCTCCAACACCTTGGAGCCAGTTACCATAGAAGCAACTTTACGCTCCTCTTTTACTTTCCAGTTGATATATTCTTCAATATCCGGGTGGTCCAGATCGAGCGTTACCATCTTGGCAGCGCGTCGGGTCGTACCACCTGATTTGATCGCGCCGGCAGCTTTATCACCAATTTTGAGAAAACTCATTAGTCCGGAGGATTTACCTCCACCGCTCAATGGCTCACCTTCACCCCGCACTTTCGAGAAATTACTGCCCGTTCCAGATCCATATTTAAAGAGACGTGCTTCGCGAACCCAAAGGTCCATAATACCACCCTCGTTCACGAGGTTGTCATCAATACTCTGGATAAAGCAGGCGTGTGGCTGCGGATGCGAATACGCATCTTCAGACTCCATCAATTCACCTGTTTTACCATCCACGTAATAGTGTCCTTGTGATGGTCCATTAATTCCGTAGGCCCAGTGCAAACCGGTATTAAACCACTGGGGACTGTTTGGAGCTGCCATCTGATTGGCAAGCATATAGCGGAGCTCATCATAAAAAACTTTTGCAGCCTCTTCGGAATCGAAATAATCATGTTTCCATCCCCAGTAGGTCCAACAACCTGCCAAGCGATGAAACACCTGACGGCTGTCATCCTCACCGCCATAAAAATTCTCTTCAGCAATGCCTTCTTTTTTCATAGCTTTCTCATCAGCCTCGGAACGCTGAAGCCATTTAGGCACTCCTTTCTCTTTTACTTTCTTCGTGATCTGAGGCACACCAGCCTTACGAAAATATTTTTGCGCAATAACGTCTGTTGACACCTGCGACCAGCTTTCAGGTACAATCAACTCATCCATCTTGAATACAATAGAGCCGTCGGGATTTTTTATCTCCGATTTTCGGCTGACAAAGTTCATTTTTTCATAGGGACTATCCCACTCCTCTTGTGTATAAAATCTTGAAAATTTCATATAGCTAACTCCGGTTTATTTAAAATAATTATATCGATTTGGTACGTGCTGAAAAGCAAAAGTGATGTCTCTTTATTCCATCAATTAAATATAACGGACTGGTACTTTGGAGCAAGTCAAAAAGGCCAAAACTTTTCCACAAAATTGAGGAGTTATCCACAATAGTTCATCAATTTTAATTCGGTTTTGGTCAATTTTACTTTACCACCTTAAACCAAAATGTGGATAACTTTAAAAATCCCTTCAGATGGTTATCTAAAAAGCTGTTTTTTTGGCTGAATTTCGAACTTCCAGAACTTGCTTCAATCCTTAAGACATCGTTGATAAAAAGCACCCTCCTATTTACCATCATGAAAGAGCACTTTTTACCTCATTATCATTTATTTATCTAAAGTGTGTACTGTAATTTTATGAAGAATCCACGACCCCGTGTTCGGTAGCCGTTTATTTCATGATATTCTGCATCAAAAACGTTCTCTACTTTTAACTGTGTGGATAGATTCGCCGTAATCGTATATCCCGCAGAAAGATTTGTCACATTATAACCTGATAGATCACTGCGATCCAGGGCTCCGTAAGGTCCCAGTGTTGAGCTGTAATGCACATCGTCTCGAGATCCTACAAACCGTGTATCAACATTAAAGCGTAGGTTTTTGGTGGCCAAATATGAAGCTTCCAGAAAAGCATTGACGGCGGGACGGCGGGTCAACCCGTCAATCTCTTTTTGATCGGTCATAAAGGCGCCACTCTCATAAACCTGAACATGATTTCCACCAGTATAATCCGGATCAATATCCTCCGGTGAAAAGGTAAGGGTAGACTCGGTTAGCGATAGATTGCCCTGCAGGTTCAAACGGGGCGTTATATTGGCATTTGTTGAAATCTCGAGACCTGCTATTTCCTGTTCAGAAACGTTAAGAAACGTATCACCCAGATAATCAGAAATGGCACTTAGGTTATCAATGGATCTATTACCGTTCCATAAATATACATATTCAACAACATCGCTGACGGTGGTTTTAAAGGCAGACAATTCAAAAGAAATGTTGTCACTCACCTGCTGTTTCCAGCCCACCTCATACGAAATCGACGACTCGGGACTAAGGTTTTCATTCCCCCTATTTGTAAAGCTGCCTGCTTGTTGAGCCGGAGAATATAACTGATATAACGACGGGGCATTAAAACCGCTTGTTACCGCCCCATATACCATGGTCGATTCTGTGAGTTGCACCTTAGGATTCACCTCATAGGTAAAATGTGATCCAAACTCATCGTGATGCACATATCGTGCCCCCAAAGAAAGGGAAAAGGCACTTATCTTGTCGTCCACCAGACTACCGTTAATATTGGAATGGGCATAACCGTTGTATATAACCTCATTAAGGTTCAGTGAATCCAAATCTGTTTCAGACTCAAAAATCCCAAACTCGGACCGGCTAAAGGTGTAATTCCGTGTCGACATAGTTTGCTCCGAGGCTGATGCTCCAACGACAAAACGTATATTATTTCCTTCTATAATGGACTTAAACTCATTCTCAAATAGCGAACCCTCGGCATTGGTCTCAGTATAGATACCATCATAATTGCCCTGGACATCAACCACCGATGAATCATTGACAAAGTCGCGGTTCAAATCAGAATATGATCCCTGATACTCCAACGACACATATTCTGTAAGATCTAAAGAAGCCCCGAAGCTAAATAGGTCACGATTGAAATCCGTAAAAGCGTTATCATCATCCTGATAGGCTCCCTGGTCGGCATCACTTCGCTGATTAGCTCTCCGATACGAGGTATAGGCGTCAAAACGGTCAGTAGCGTAGCCGATCTTTGTCGTTACATCCAATTTGCGAAAATCGTCTTGGTCCTGGGGATTAAAACCCGCACCCCCCGTTGTGTCAATAGTGGCATCTAACCCATTGCTAAATTGGTAGTTGAGGCCAGTGTTGGTGTAAAATCCATTTTCAGAGGTATAATTTAAATGCAGGTTATTTCTCGTAGAATAGGTGTTATCACCAAAACGGCCATGCTGGGTTCCCACCTCTACATTTAATCCCGGCGTACCCTCTTTTTGAGTGATAATATTAACCACTCCTCCGATAGCTGAGGAACCATATAACGTGCTGTGAGCTCCACGTACAATTTCAATGCGTTTCACCCCCACCAACGAAAGTTCAGCTAAATCAATGGAGTTATTATTGGTAGAAGGATCACTAATTCTAACGCCGTCAATCATCACCACAGAATGATGTGAGTTGGCATTACGTAGAAATCCCTGCTGCAGTGAACCTGGGGTTTGTCCCCCGCCAATCATATGAAAGCTCTGCTGCTGACCCAGAAGCTGGCCGACATTAGCATGGGTAGAGTTTTGAATCTCATCCTCAGTAATGACCGAAACATTACGTCCTACCGACTGGACCGGCTGTTCATATTTGCTGGCACTGACGATAATTTCATCAAGTGATAAATTAAAAATGGTACTGTCCGGGTCGGCTGAATCATTAGATTGACCCAGTACCGGTACAGAAATCCATAGAAATGCGACGAAGGCAATAACGCCTGTCAAAGTTTGGTTAGTAATTGTCATTATGATAAAGTTAGGTTACAAATGATGATTTATTCATCATTCGTACCTTTGGGACATCAAGAATAGAAGCTATAAATACGTCCTGATAAAGCGACAGCATTTATTCTTCGCTTTTCTCCCGAAAGCTACGAATGCTGTGCGTTGGCAGGTCTTCTGGCTTGTTCCGCTTTTGACGACCTTCCCGTCCCATCCCAAGACTATCGGGAGAAACAGTGGTTCAAGAAAGGTCAAAAGCTATAAGGAACTCACAGCATCGGGGAATGCTCCGGATTTTCTCGCTGTACGAGAGCACCGGATTCCCTTTTAATCTCGTCCCAATTTCGAGAGACGAGAACCAATGCACGTCACGAAAATAGGTGCTGCGAAAATGAATTCAAAATTGAAATCCAGATCAAAAAAATTAGGTTGTTGAAAATCATCTGCGAAGAAAGGCAATTAAATCCTCGATAGAAGAGCAGCTATAATCGATATTCCCATTCGAAATCTCCCACTCAAAGGCATTATTTTTATCTTGCACATGTATTTGCAAGTCAGCTCCGTTGGACTCCACCACTTGAAATCCTTCACGTTCCAGTGCGCGCCGCGTCCAAAAGACCGGAACCGCATCCCCAGTTAAGTGCACCGGCTTTTTCTGTGGATTATGGAGCGTAAACGAACCTGTGCTCCGATCAAAGTCGAAACTGTCGCGTTCAAAAACCGACTCAAATATTCCTCCCAACACAAGGTCCTCGGGCGTGCCTGTAATCACTTCTCCTTCACTATTTATAAGCCACAAGGTATCGGCGGCTTTTAGCGCCAAGTCCAGCTCATGAGTCGAAAGTAAAATTCCTTTATTTGTATCATGCGCTAACCTTCGCAACAAGCGAATAATTTCAACACGATTGGGCAGATCCAGGTGTGCTGTAGGTTCATCAAGCAACATGGCGGGCGTATCCTGTGCCAACGCCCGAGCAATCATCACTTTTTGTCGTTCTCCATCACTGAGATGCAAAACATCTCGATTAACAAATTCTTCAATACCTGCGGATGCAATAGCCCATTCCACGATTTCTTCATCTTTTTTATTCAATGATCCGAACCAGCCGGTATAAGGTGATCGTCCAAAGGCAACCAACTCGTACACGCTGATATTCCCAATCGTGATGCGATCGGTCAATACGGTACTTACTTTGCGAGCTATGTGTTTATTAGCATACTGATTCAGTTGATGCCCATCCAACATAACATCTCCATTCAATGGAGCATGCAACCCTGCAAGCGTACGAATGAGTGTAGATTTGCCCGATCCATTAGGACCCAACAAGCAAATAATTTCTCCTCTTTGCATAGCCACGCTGATCTGGGAAGCCACCAAGGTAGCCGATTTCCGGCGTCCTTTGGCCGGGAAGCCGATATCTAAATCTTGGGTCGATATAATAGGCTGACTATTACTCATCAAAACGAGGCCTGTAGGTTTTTGCGTTGGATAATTACCCAAATTACCACAGGCGATCCCACCATCGACGTAACGGCACTAATTGGAAGCGTAGTCGTTGATCCCGGAACCTGGGCGATAATATCACAGGCCAACAATAAAATAGCGCCCATTAGAAGCGTGGCTGGAATAAGTACTCGGTGATCGTTCGTTCCCATCAACGATCGCGTCAGATGAGGCACCGCAATCCCAACAAAACCAATGGGACCACAAAAAGCGGTTATACCACCAGCCAGCAGACTGGTACTCACAATAATCCAAATACGAGATCCAGTTACCGATAATCCCATGCTTCGTGCATAGTTTTCGCCCAACAGAAGGCCATTTAATGGTTTTGATAATGCCATTGCTATACCACTGCCCAAAATAGCTACAATGGCTAAAATCCAAAGCTGATCGAGCGGTACGCCGCCCAAACTACCGAAAGTCCAAATCAAATAATCCTGTATTTGCTCGGGACGACTAAAATATTGCCAAATACTCACCAAAGCGATCGTCAGGTTACCGATCATGAGCCCAATGATAAGAAGCGTTACGTTATCACGAACCTTTAAGGAAATCAGTAGAATCAATAACAGCACCGCTGCCGATCCTAAACTTGCAGCAATAACAATAACCCAACTCCCCATCGCTGACAACTGTTGGATGGCAAAAATACTGGTGATCGTTCCCCCCGCCAGCATCACAATAGCAACACCTAAGCTGGCCCCAGCCGTAATTCCCAACACTGACGGACCGGCCAACGGATTTCGAAAAAGCGTCTGCATCAACAGGCCACCGACCGAGAGCGCGCACCCGGCAAAGATCGCAGTTACAGCCCGGGGAATTCGAATATTTATGACAATTTTCTCCCAGGCATCCGTGGTAGATTCTCCCCCCAACAAAATATGAACAATATCTTTAACTGGAATATCCACCGATCCCAAAGCAAGGTTAACGAGAAATAATCCCGCCAAAGCTATCAATAATAGCACAAAGTAAAGCGGCTTTATCCCCGTCTTATGCTGGGGCGTTATGTCGGAGGTACGGTTTGCCATCAATCAATTTTTTGGTAGTAATATAGCTTATGGTCGCGCAATTCTTGGGGATGAAAAATCTTGATCAGATCAGCCAATACAATTTCCGGATGCACCACGCCCGACTCCCAAAAATCATTACCTCCCGACGGACTCATTCTCCTGTTGTTGTTATAAATTTCTCCCGTTTTAAACGCTTTGAAATCTTTGAATCGAGAATCCTTCGCCACAATATCTTCTTTCGATTCCGCCGCTCCGGGATGAATCCAAATATCGGCCTCTAATCCAATTTCGTAAATGACTTCAAAACTCTTGCGCAGCCCGCCCATCTCATCCGACTCAACCCACGGGTAATCGGCCCCGGCATCTTTCAGAAATTGCGCGGTAAAGCTCTGTCCGCCAGATACAAACCAAGCCCCTTTATATGGCATATTATTAATCACCATTGGCTTTTTGCGGATGTCATCAACCTTTTCCTTCAAACGATTATACTCATCAGCAACCGTATTAAATTTTTCATTCGCCAGCTCCTCCTTATTCAGCAGCGCAGCCAGAACTTTAACCCATTCGGCCTTACCCAGCGGAGTGGTCTCCAGCCACTCCGAATTCACCATCACATTAATATCAGACTCCATGAGCATCCGAATATTATCAAAATCAGAAGACTGTCCACCGGATACCATAAGTAAATCGGGACCCATCGCCAGCACCGCCTCTTTATTGAGCTCACCCTGAGGTAGTTTTGCTATATCACCAGATTTGACTCCCTCCCGAATAGCATCATTATAAACATAATCGGCACCAGCCATTCCCGTAATTACATCAACGGCATCAAGCATTTCGGCCAGTGCAATATGCGTCGTAGACGTTGCCAAAAGGCTTTCTATGGGGATGGGAATTTCAGTCGTATTTTCGATCTTAACATCACCAGTAATCTCCCGTGGCACCAATGAATAGCGTAAGGTATCCACCCGATCCTGAAACGGTTTTAAAATTTCGAGTAGTTTATGGTCATCGTGATAGGTAATGCGAAAACCTTCTGCATAATCGGCTTGCACCGAATCGGTAAACTGGATATTGGGGGCTTCCGCATTCCGCGAATGGTTGTTCTCTTTGTGAGATTGGCAGCTCCCCAAAGTTAGGGACAGCAGTAAAAATCCAACAAAAAGTACAGATGTACAGAGATAGTGAAATCGTTTGGGAATCATGGATTGAGCTTTCTCCCGAAGCTTTGTCCGTCATCAATACCGGCAGGTCTTCTGGCTTACTCCACTTTTGACAACCTTCCCGCATCGACAAGCGTCGACACAGTGGTTTTTGAAGGATCAAAAGCTGCTGGAGCTTACAGCAGCGGGGACTGCTCCGGACTTTTCTCACAACTCATCGGAAGAAGCACCGGATTCCCGTTTTAACTGCATCATCTTGGATGATACAGACCTGTATTGAATCAGTAAGTAAAATTTCTGCGATGCCTGATGATAACGGTATTTGCAATGAGAAGCCAATTTTGAAATCCCGAAAACATGCTCCCGAATATTTAAAGCATGTAATACTGCTATTATTTTTGCACGACTCTGTTATTTTAAGACTTAACCATTCACAAATTATCTTGTCATGACTAAACGCTATCGTACGCTTCTTTTCGGATTGTCTTTGGGATTTATACTGGCTTTTACCTCCATTCATCT
>JBEPWP010000016.1:0-17762 GCA_041642355.1 Fodinibius sp.
CGCCAGATGGTATCACCGTCGTTGGGATAATTCTTAGCGGCATTAATTCCACCCTGGGCAGCAATACTGTGAGCACGACGAGCAGAATCCTGAATACAAAAACTTTTTACATTATATCCTAATTCTGCAAGACTTGCCGCAGCAGATCCGCCGGCCAAACCGGTACCCACAACAATAACATCATGCTTTCGCTTGTTGTTTGGTGCAACCAGTTTTATATCATTCAAATGCTTGGACCATTTATCTTCGAGCGGTCCGGAAGGAACTTTTGAGTCTAAATTCATAAGTCTATAATGGATTTACAAAATGATTATTGGCACTGAATGAGGGCTGCTTCACAGCCTCCGCCAAAGTAGATATAAAGAGGAATAAATAGGAATCCTACCGCCATCAACACAGCAAAAATAATTCCTGTGGTATATATAAAAGCGGAATATTTGTTGTGCTTCATCGTCAACGAAGTGAATGCACTCCAGAAACCGTGACTAAGGTGCGTTCCTAACAAAATCATTACCGCGGTATAGCCAAACGCATACATTGGGTTAAGGAAAGTTTGAATAACAACCCCCTTCAAGCCTAGACCGTCAATGCCCTCAGCCGTTATAAGTCCTGTATCGTGAAACTTAAACATATCAACGTGCAGTACTAAAAATACCAGCAGGACGATACCAGTAAAAATCATGGATTTTGAAGCAAACGACTGATGACTGCGACCTCCTTTACTTTGATATTTCTTATATCCTTCGGGACGTGCCTTGTGGCGTTGACGCCAGATTGAAATTCCCACATAGGCATGCAAAAGAAAAGCAATTGCCAAGCCGGCCTCGAGGATATATAACAGCCAACCTAAACTCTCAAGGGTTGCGGTATATTCATTAAAGGCACTCACATCACCAAAAAGAGTGAGATTACCCAACAAGTGGAAAATTATGAAAATGATTAATCCAACTCCGGTGACGCCCGTTAATATTTTGCGACCAACCTGAGATTTAAGCGCTTCTGAAAATGATGGCATTGTAACTAATGATGTTTAATCTATTGTTAAAACCGCAGCAAAAAACGCCAACGTACGGACTCTTGTCCAATGGGTTGAAGATGTGTTTTAATGGATAAAAAGGCAAGGTTATGCATCATAGTTTTAAGTGAAAAATCTTATTCAGAAATATTCTAAATTGTTAAGTTTAAATTCAGTAATTAGAATCCAGGATAATCATTTACCATTGAAAACGATACTAGATTCAACCACGAGTAGCTTTAGAGAAAAGGGATCTAAATTTATTGGCTATCTATTTCCCACATCTTCTAAAAAACAATTTGAACAACAGCTGGATGAAATTAAATCAAAATACCCTGATGCTACGCATCATTGTTATGCCTGGCGAATCAATCCCAATAAAATAAAAGAGTTTTCGCAGGACGACGGAGAACCGAGCGGTACGGCGGGGCAGCCTATCTTAAATAAGCTAAAATCCTACGAAGCAGTAAATTGTGGATGTATTGTCGTGCGGTATTACGGGGGCACTAACTTAGGAACTTCGGGATTAATTCAGGCTTACGGGCGATCGGCCGAAGAATGCCTTCAAAAAACAGATCTCAGTACCATCATCCCTACTCAAAACGTAGCAATTACCTATCCTTATAATCAGCAGAAAGAGATTGACCAACTTAAAAATCATTTTGACCTCAAAGAGCTCGATGCCCAATATCTGGAAAAGGTAACTATAAAAATGGCTTGCCGATCTGATCAAGCGGATTATTTCTTGGAAGCCCTCGAAAAGCTGGAACATGCTGGCGTTAGCACGGAACGATTAGGCCATGGCTATGTTACCATGGGTACCAACTAACAACGATAATAAACCTGAAAAAAAGCTGTACGCTCCGTACTTTAAGCCACGCAATTTTGATTATACTGACACATCATGAAGATATATACAAAAAAAGGTGATTCAGGAGAAACTTCACTCTTTGGCGGGACACGCGTACCCAAATCCCACGAGCGCATTGAAGCCTATGGAACTATTGATGAACTCAATTCTTTTGTGGGATTGGCCGCCAGCTATGAACTTTCGGATGTAGGTGCTAAATATCTTAGTAGGGTGCAAGAACTCCTTTTTACACTCGGGGCCGATCTGGCCACGCCGCCGTCGTACCAAACCCGAATTGATCGCATCTCGGAAAATGATGTTGTGTTTTTAGAAGATGCCATTGATAAACTTGAAGAAGATCTTGAGCCATTAAAAAACTTCATTTTACCGGGCGGTTCTCAGCCAGGCGCCACTTTGCATGTGGCACGAACCACTTGCCGCCGTGCCGAACGCGCTGCAGTAGATTGCGCTGAAGTTGATGATATTTCCGAAAACTGTATAAAATTCCTCAATCGCCTTTCTGATTTTCTTTTTGTCATTGCCCGTTATGAAAACAAACAGGCTGGCATCCGCGAAGAAACCTGGAAAGGCGAACAGTAAATAGTTAGCAGCAGACAGTTTACAGCTACGCCAGATCTTTTCCTGCCTACTGCAACTAACCCTTTTATTTAGAAAATTAATCTGACTTACGGACCAACTATTAACTGAAACCAGATCACTTAATATATGAGCTTAATGATTTCTGTCTCGGGTATCCGGGGCGTTTTTGGCACTGATCTAACACCGGAAAACCTAACACAATTTACAGCTGCCTTTGGCCAATGGACCGGCGGAGGAAAAATTGTTGTTGGCCGAGATACCCGCGTTACGGGACAGATTTGTGAAGATATCGTCTGCGCCACGCTGCAATCGGTGGGATGCGATGTCGTAAAAGTAGGCATAACACCTACCCCCACCGTAGCGATGGGCGTGCTTAAACATCAGGCAGATGGCGCTATTATAATTTCGGCCAGCCATAACCCGGAAGAGTGGAATGCCCTGAAATTGTTGAATAGCAAAAGTGAGTTTTTAGATGACAGCCAAGGTAAAAAAGTCATTCAGATCAGTGAAAATGAATCCTATTCCTACAAAAAATACGACCAAATAGGAACGGTGACCGAAGATAAGGATCTGCTGGATTATCACATCCAAAAAATTCTGGATCTCCCCTATATTGATCGCGACCTAATTGCTTCTAAAGATTTTTCAGTAGCTATTGACCCGGTAAATGGAACTGGAGCAGTTAGTTTACCTCCATTATTTGAGGCTCTCGGTGTGGACACTGTTCATGCTATCAATAATGAACCCACCGGTATTTTTGCACATGTGGCCGAACCCCTTCCCGAATATTTGGGAGATATCTGCGAGCTTGTCATTGAAAAGAATTGTGATCTGGGCATAGTCACAGATCCCGATGCAGATCGCCTGGCACTGGTTACCAATAAAGGCAACCTTTTTGGCGAAGAATATACCCAGGCCGCTGCTTTCGATTTTCTGTTGGATAAAAAAGCGGGCCCCTGTGCTACTAATTTATCCTCTTCACGAGTAGCTGAAGATATCGCTAAAAAGTATGGACAAAAATGTCATCGCTCATCAGTTGGTGAAATCAACGTAGTCAAAAAGATGCAAGAAGTTGATGCCGTAATTGGTGGAGAAGGAAATGGTGGCGTCATCAATCCTGACTTGCATTACGGTCGTGATGCCCTGGTTGGAGTAGCAATGGTTTTACAACTTCTTGCCGAGCGTGAGATTAGTTCGGATGAGTACAGAAATACATTGCCGGATTATTATATGCGGAAAGATAAAATGCAGCTGGCCGATGTAGATGGTGACGCTTTGCTCGAAAAAGCGGAATCGGAATATCAGGAATACAATCCCAATACCACGGACGGGGTAAAAATTGATTTTGAGGACGGCTGGGTGCATCTGCGCAAATCCAATACCGAACCTATTATTCGCGTGTATTCTGAAGGGGTTACGCCGGAAAAGGCAAAAGAACTTGCCGAATCTGTTGTCCAAAAAATTCAATAGTATTTTTCAACTCTTTTATGAATGGATCAAAGGCGACTCATGTTGAGTCCCTTCAAACTGATTCAAATTTAAACATCATTTTTTATGGCGAATGTTAAAGCGTTTGCAGCGCATGATCCCGAAGCAGATTTAGAACCCTATAATATCGAACGTCGTGATATTCAAGATGACGATGTTAAAATCGAAATAACCTATTGTGGCGTTTGTCACAGTGACATCCACCAAGTTCGAAATGATTGGCACAACTCAAAATATCCCGTAGTGCCCGGCCATGAAATTATTGGTCGTGTTACCGAGGTAGGCGCAAATGTTGACAATTTTTCTGAAGGGCAACTTGTTGGTGTGGGTTGCATGGTCGATTCCTGCCAGCATTGTAAGCACTGTGAAAATGATCTGGAGCAGTACTGCGAAGAAGGTGCCGTTATGACCTATAATGGTCCTGACAAACATTTAGGCGGACATACTTTTGGCGGTTATTCGGAACAGATCGTGGTGGATAAAGAATTCGTTCTGGATGTACCCGAAAACATTGACACCAACGCTGCTGCCCCACTGCTATGCGCTGGAATTACCACTTGGTCTCCCCTTCGTCACTGGAATATAGGAAAAGGTGACAAAGTTGGTATTATCGGTCTGGGCGGACTTGGGCATATGGGCGTTAAATTTGCTGATGCCCTGGGAGCTGAAGTTGTAATGATTACCCGCTCACCTGAAAAGGCCAGTGACGCGAAACGTCTTGGCGCTGATGAAGTTCTTATCTCCACCGATCAAGAACAAATGGAAAAACACAAAGGCTCTTTTGACTTTTTACTCAATACCATACCTGTTGGACATGATCTGGATCCATATATTCAGCTGCTTACCGTAGATGCTACTATGGTATTGGTGGGAGCCATTGAACCCCTTGAAGAGATGCACGGCGGTGGATTAATTGGCGGCCGTAAGCGCGTGGCCGGCTCCGTTATTGGAGGTATCAAGGAAACGCAGGAAATGCTAGACTTCTGTGGCGAACACAATATTACTTGTGATGTTGAAATGATTGACATCCAAAATATTAATGAAGCATATGAGCGCGTGGTCAACTCCGATGTAAAATATCGGTTTGTTATAGACATGAAGTCGCTCAAAGACTAGTATTCCCCCCTAATTGGATTACAATTTCCCAGCCATCGAAGCCAACGAACTACCTGTTGCCTTCGATGGCTTTTTTATTAAGACGGTGTCAGAAAGAAATTAACATCACATAAAAAAGACGATAATTTTATCGAGCATCAGAGTTTCTTATCTTGGCTTTTTCAAAAATCGGAATCTCACTAAATTCGACAACATATGATCACTTCCATGACCGGCTTTGGTCGGGGCGAAGCATCAAAAAATGGTATCACGGTAACAGTTGAGTTAAAATCAGTTAATAGCCGGTACCTCGATATTTCGTTACGCCTACCCCAATCTTTGCAAGATAACGAGTTAGATATTAAAGAACTCCTCAAAGAACATGTTGAACGAGGGAAAGTGAATGTTTCGATACGTGTTGACAAATCAGATACTGGTGAACCGGAAATTACCTTTAATGAGAATTTAGTTCAGGGATACAAAGAAATGCTCAACGACTTGCGCAAAGCGGCCGGTATTGAGGAGCCCATTACCCTGGAAACATTTCTTGAGTTTAATGACATCTTCGAATCTCGTGAAGACGACGAAGAGACCAAACAACAGATCTGGAACCTCGCTCAACAGGCTATTACCGAAGCCAGTGAAGAATTAAAGAAAATGCGTCTGCAAGAAGGAAGCCAGCTTGAAGATGATCTAAACAAGCGGATTGACCACATTGAAAAGATGTTAAATATCGTGATGGATAAAGTAGACGGCCGATCGAAGGAAATTAAAGCAAATCTTATCGAACGTGTAAACGATCTCATCGATAACGATAAAATTGATCCGGATCGCTTGGAGATGGAAGTGGCAGTCTTGGTAGATAAGATGGACATTACCGAAGAAATAGTTCGCACTCAATCCCATATCAAATTCTTTAGAGAAGCAGTTAACAATGACAATGCTGTAGGAAGACGTCTGAATTTTCTCAGCCAGGAAATTAACCGTGAAATTAACACCATTGGTTCAAAAGCCAACGACTCAGAAATTTCACAGTATATTGTAAAAGCCAAAGAAAGCTTAGAACAAATAAGAGAACAGGTACAGAACGTTGAGTAAACCCACACCCGGAAAAGTTATCGTCATTGTTGCACCAAGCGGGGCTGGCAAAACTACCATCGCCCAACAGTTGCTAAAGGATTATCCCAAAATAAAATTTTCCACTTCTGCTACAACGCGAAATCCGCGTAAAGGAGAAACAAACGGGGAGGATTACTACTTTTTGAGCGATGAAGAATTTGATCAAAAAATAAACAATGAGGAATTTTTAGAATGGGAGCACTACAGCGGTAATCGCTACGGAACCCTCCGATCTGAAGTTGATAAACTGGTGGAATCTGGGTATTTTCCCTTGCTTGATATCGAAGTAAAGGGGGCGCTCAATGTGCAGCGACTCTACAATTCGGATGCTATATCCATTTTTATTGAGCCACCCTCGATGACAGAGTTGAAAGACCGACTCTCTAAGCGAGGCAGTGAAACAGAAAGCTCGCTGCAGCAACGCTTAAAACGAGCGGAAATGGAAATGAATTATGCCGATCGCTTCGATTATTCTGTTGTCAATGACGATCTTGAAGAAGCATACACAGAAGTCAAGAACATTATAGAACCCTTTATCACTGACTAAAAGCTGGATTATAACATGGGTATAAAAACATTAGATATTGAAAAGCTGAACAAAGACACGGGTAATCAGTACGAGCTGATTACTATTATGTCTAAACGGGCACGACAAATTGCAGCCCAGGAAAAGCTTCAGCTTGACGAAAAACTGAAGTATTTTGAAGGTTTTGAAGATGACGATGAGTTTACCTTCAACGAAGAACAGGAAAATATCTCCAAAGAATTTGAGAAGCTTCCCCACGCCACTCAGCGTGCCGTTGAGGAAATGGAAAACGGTGAGATTTATTTCCGTTATCCACAAGAAGAAGATTAATTTATGTTATCCGGAAAACGGATAATACTGGGAGTTACTGGAGGAATAGCAGCCTACAAGGCTGCTTTTCTTTTGCGTGCCTTACAAAAAGCTGGGGCTGAGGTACGTGTAACGATGACCCCCACTGCAACTCAATTTGTAGGTACCGAAACATTTTCTTCGCTCTCGAAACATGAGGTTGCTGTTGATGTTTTCCCAGAACAAAATACTGCACCCCAGTCATGGACTCAGCATATCTCTTGGGGCGAATGGGCTGACCTTTTTGTCATTGCCCCCTGTACAGCTAACACCCTTGCAAAAATTGCTTATGGCATTTCTGACAACATGCTAAGCTCAACAGTATTGGCCGCGCGTTGTCCGCTACTTATCTGTCCAACAATGGATGGAGAGATGTATAAATCTCCGGCTGTACAAAAGAATTTGAACATTGTTCAGGAATTTGGATATCATATTTTAGAACCTGAAAAAGGCTATTTAGCCAGCGGATTAGAAGGGAAGGGACGACTACCAGAAACGGATCATATTCTCGAAGAATGTGAGGCTATCCTCAATCGATATTATTCAGAAGGTCCCCTAGCGGGCCAAAAAGTCCTTGTAACGGCAGGACCGACTCGCGAACATATTGATCCCGTTCGTTTTATCTCTAATCCCAGCTCAGGGAAAATGGGATTTGCAATGGCCGAGGCAGCCCAAAAACTGGGAGCAGAAGTGATCCTTATTCACGGCCCCGTTTCTCTATCTAAACCTAGCGGGATAAAAACCATAGAAATTGAATCTACCCAAGAGCTTTTTGAACAGGTAAAAGATCATGCTGATGCCGATGTAGTGATCATGGCCGCCGCTGTTTCTGATTTTACTCCAAAAGACAATTATCAGAACAAAGTAAAAAAAGACAAAGCCAAGCCGTTAATCGAGCTTAAACAAACAACCGATATTCTTTCCTGGCTTGGTGACCACAAAAAAGAGGGACAAACTCTTATCGGTTTTGCAATGGAGACCGAAAATTTATTAGAAAACGCCCAGTCTAAACTTAAAAGAAAGAACGCTGACTGGATTGTAGCAAACTCGCTTAATGATGATGAAGCAGGTTTTGAATCCGTTAAAAACAAGGTGCATCTGTTAAGCAAAAAGGGAAATAAGCAGATAGCAGGATTAAAATCTGAAGTAGCCAAAAAGATTCTGTCCCATATCTTTACAGGCTCTTAGTTTGTGCCATTACCATTGGCAATGAGCAAACTACCACTACCAGTTTGCTTTTTATTTTCAAAAACAACTTTAAACTCAGCACCCCCATTCGAAGTATAAAACAGCTTTCCTTCAAGTTGATTGGTTAACGATTCTATCAAATTCATTCCTATTGAGGTATGATTTTCAACCGAAAAGTTCTCTGGCAATCCCCGACCGTTATCGCGTACTGTAATAGAAATTTCCTGACCAGACTCGTTTAAAATTATTTCTATGATACCCGGTTCATTTTCACTAAAGGCATGCTTATAAGCATTAGTCACCAGTTCGTTTATTAAAATAGCACTGGGGATAGCCTGATTAATATCCAACAAAACATCACCAGTATCTACCTGAACATCGATATGCTGATGGTTAAATGGCAAGGTATCTTTAATCGTATCAATTAACTTCGATATATAATCCTCAAATGAGATATCGATAAAGTTTTCGGATTGATACAACAACTCATGCACAATACCGATTGACTGTATGCGGAGCTGGCCGTCATTCAAAGCATTGCGAATTTCTTGATTTTCTGCTTCAAAGGCCTGCAGCTGTAACATTCCCGAAATAATTGCCAAGTTATTTTTTACACGGTGGTGGATCTCTTCCAAGAGCACCTGCTTTTCTTCCACAGACTGCTGAAGCTGCTCTTGGTATCTTTTCTGCTCAGTAACGTCTACATAAATACCAAAACCGGCAATGGGTTGATCATCCAAATAAACTGGGATTGCACCCAAAAGAAGATTTAACTGCTCACCTTCTTTAGTGTAACGGATGATATCAGTGAAAAATTTATCTTCTTCAAAACCTTTGTTAGGCATTCTAGGCACAAATTGATCATCTTCATCCCCAACAATTATTTTATCTATATCTTGGTTTAACAACTCTTCTTCGGAGTACCCAAAAAGATCTTCGAAGCTCTTATTTACTTTCTGTACCCTGTTTTGGGGATCAATCATTACCATGGCTCCCGGCGCTTTCAGAAATAGTTTTCGGAACAATTCTTCACTCTTTCGCAATTTCTCCTGGGCCTTCTTCTGTTCGGTAAGATCACGCACTATTGCTTGTACATAAATGTCCTCTGCCATCTGCAGACGATTCAAGCTCACTTCAACATCAATGGGTTTACCCTCCAACGTCTGATGCTGCCATTCAAAAACTTGTGGTGTTCCATCTAACGCTTCCTGAATTTTCTTGTGTGCCTTAAGCGCTGATTGTTGTCCATCTGGCTGATTAGGCGGTGAAAAATCCTTGGGAGACCTCCCTAAAATCTGCTCTTTTGAATCCAGCCCAAAAATATTTACAACGCGATTATTACATTCAATAAATTCATCGCCTTGTATGATAAAAATACCGTCGTTGGCATTCTCAAATAACCGCTGATACTTAAGATCTATCTGCTTTTCATCCGTAACATCTTCAATAAAGGTAAGAACCGAAATAAGATCTCCGTTTTCATCACGCATCACAGAAGTATGAATACTCAGGTAAATCAAATGACCATCCCGATGGTACATTGTTACCTCAAAATGAGTCTTATCTCCTTCTCCACTCAGAAGATAATCCATGTTACTTTTGACAACGCTGAGATCATCCCCATAGAAATCAAACACCTCCGGTGAATAACCCATTACCATTTCTCGGGGATAGCCGGTAATCTCCTTCGCCCTTTCAGACCACTCAATTATGTTAAAATCCGCATCCCACTTTATCATAGCCAGCGGACTATGATTCACATGGTGGTGCAATTCGTTAAATGTCCGTTTAGCTCTCTTTTCGGCCTCTACGCGTTCCGTCACATCATGAATAAACGCCATGCGCGCATTTTCATATCCATTTTTATAGGGATGCGAAGAAACTTGGACATGAAAAAGAGAATTATCCTTTGAGCAATGTCTTACCACACCTGTTTGATTGGATTCTCCCTCCTCCCTTTTATCCAAATAGTGGCGTAACTTTTGGTGCCCCTCTTGGGGACGCAAATCAAACAGTGTAAGTTTATCCACCTCATCACGAGCATATCCATATTTGTCATAAAAGGATTTATTCGCCTCTAGAATTTGTAGTGTATCTTTATCATAGATAAGCACCGGATTCGGGTTTAAGTCGAATAGCGACCAATCCATAAATAATTACCTTGCTCTGTTTTTTTGCTACTAAGGGTAACCGAAGAATAGGTTTAATTCAAGTTTTGTGAACTATCCCTTAAAATTCCCACTTATAGGTTCGGTGTGTTTTGTGATGCGAACATCCCAAGGCTTCTAAGCTCCGCTGCATCAACCAGTTACTTTCACTCACCCAGGCCCCCTCTAAATATTCAAGGGCCGGTGCTGCTTTCCTGGTAAACTGAATACCTCTCGTAAATGTAAGGGCCTCAAGACCTATTTTACGATATTGCGGCCGCGTACCATACACTAACGTTCTTAAGTGTCTTGCACGCCTTCTAAACCATAATAGTTTGGGATAGTGCCACCAACGAAGTTTTCCCCCTGTTTCTTTTGACAATTCATTAAGATCTGGAACGCAAACCACAAACGAAGCCGGTTCACCATCTACAAAAGCAATAAGCACGCTTTCAGGAATTAATACCGGCTTTAATTTTTTTATCATCGCTTCAACGGTATCCTGGGTAAGTTCGGTAAATTCCATTTCGCGCTCTGTGATATCCTGCTGGCTCCAAGCTTCGTTGTAAATCTTGCGAATATATTCCGCATCGCGGTAAATATTTTTCTTATCCAATGATCGCAGCGTCACATCAGGTCTGCTTTCAATACGATTTGTAATTCGCTTCATACGATCAGGAATGGGCTTATCAAAATCGCGCTTGTAACTCCAGTGATCATCTAATTTTACTGCTCCGGTATCTTCCAGAAATTCCTTGTAATACGGTGGATGGTAAAACATTCCATAAATGGGAGGCTCTTCATAGTTCTTCACCAACAGTCCCCAATAGGTATCGTTCTCACCAAAATTGATAGGTCCACGCATGGCTTTATAGCCCCGCTCTCTATGCCAATCAGTAGCAAAATTGACAATAGCTTGTGCAATCTTTGGATCCTTTTCCATCTCGATAAATCCCATCCCTCCCATAGTGGGGCTTAGTACTTTATCTCGCTTTGGGGTATTCATAACCGCAAAACGACCAACAACACTTCTGCCTTGTTTCACTAAAAAGCGCTCACATTCTCCCTTATCAAAAAAAACATTTTCATTACGATCAAAAATGCTTTCTATTTCAGAACGAAATGGCGGGGCCCATTGCGGATAGTTTTTATAAATTCGAAATGGCAACCGATGAAATGCATCGATTTGCTGGGATGTTTCTACCAATTCAAAGTTATAAGCCATTTGTCAAAAAAGTCGCATCATTTATAATCCAATCTTACAATTCGCCTAATTCAAGAAATTATTCATAGATTTCCAACGGAATAACACCTATTATTAGACGGCAAAAATGCCAACTTAATATCGATAACTGGCTTGAAGGAACAAAAGAAAAAACGACTAATAGCAATTTTGCTGTTGGTATCGTGTTTTATCAGTGGATTTATCCTCTTTTCTACTGCTGACAACAACACAAAAAGTCTTACTTCATTGGCCCAAGCAGACTCGCTTGTCCAACAACAGTTTTCGAATTTCAACATTTCGGAGGATCAGGTATCCGTTGCCAGTACTCGCGTTGATTCACAATTTTCTCGCAAAACATATTTTGTAGGCCTACCCTATCGCTTTTCAAAAACACAGTTCCATGCCGAACTCAATGATGCGCTTTTTCCTTTCGATATCAAAACCCCGGCTCAAGTCACATTTCCACAAAAAAATGTTGATATCCACTTATCGTATCGCGGCACAGTAATTCGAACGATCTCACTACAAACGGACCCCGAGTTATCACTACAACGAAACGATATTAGCCTGCTGTTAAGTTTTGATGAGCTTCCCGACTCAGAACTGATTTCAAAACTAAACGCTGTTGCGGAACCCATTCCACTGGTTTTAAAAATTGAGCAACCAATGGAGGTACAATCACTAAAAAAGGAACTTAACGGACAATATTCCTCTATCATCTTTTGGTTCCAAAACAAAAATGGTAATGATCTGTTTAAAACAAGTCCAGAAGCGGCTCATTCTCGGCTCAGCCGGTTACAAGACATCTCTCCGAACTCACAGGTTTTAATCACAACAGGTAATACTACACAACTGCCTGATAAATTCAACAGACTCACTTTTATTGATGCCTCAAATGCCCAGATCTTACACGAGCAGTTGGGCCAAAAAACTTTTTTTGACGAACTTACTTTATTACAATCCAATACACGGTCCTTTTTAGCGTTAATAACTGGATCAGAGACCACTGTTAAATGGTTGATTCAAAAAATGCCTGATCTTAAAAAAGCTGGTGCCCGTATTGTTCCACCGCCGAAAATAAATTTATAGCAATGATAGATCGTCTTGATACTGACAGATGGCTCAAACGCTTTGAACTAAACCAATTTCCAGAGCCAAAAATTATACAACTCAAACACCCCGTACTACTCTGCCACGGGTATGGAGCTATCGCTTCTCTTGTAAAACCGTCGCCCCTTTATGATGTAGCGCTAATGCTTCGCACCCATAATGTGCTAGCTTTTGCTCCAAACATTGTTCCCTATGCCAAAATCGAAACGCGTGCAAAGGGCTGGGTAAAACTTATTGAGGATCTGGCAGAAAGCATCCCCGGTGGAAAAGTAAATATTATAGCTCACAGCATGGGCGGACTCGACATGCGCTATGCCCTCTCGAATCTGGATATTGCTCAACACGTGGCATCATTTACAACGGTGAGCACTCCACATCGCGGGACAAGCCTGGCCGAGCTCACCCTTAAAACACCGGATGCCATCCGCGACAAATTAGGTGATTTTCTTGACTGGATGGGCGATCGAATTTATCCACATACCAAGAGTGATTCAGTCGGTTCTGCTACACAACTTACGCGTGAATATGTGACAGAGGTATTCAACCCTGCCACACCTAATGTTGATGGAATCCCCTATTACTCATATACCTCAGCTGTAGGTAAAGGAACTGCGGAACCCATACGCGTCATTGCCCGATATCAGAATAAACATATCTATGACCTCGAAGGTCCAAACGATGGAATGGTATCTGTGGAAAGCGCTAAGTGGGGAGAACATATTACAACCTCTAATCTTTCTCATCTAGAGCAGATGAATATGCGCGTCAAAGATGATCGAGAAATATTATACCAGAACTTTTGGCTGGATGTCGTAAAAATGCTCGAAGCCAAAGGACATTAACCCTACAGCTCGATATCCTCTTTTTTCTTGAGTAACGTGTAGGCAGTCATATCATACTGTATAGGCGTCAACGAAGCGTAGCCCTTTTCCAATACATTAACATCCAAGTCGTCGCCCTCATCAAGCAACTCTAATTTACCTGTCATCCAGTAATAGGATCTATTGTTGGGATCCACGCGTCCTTCAAACTCTTCTACGTAACGACTATTGGCCTGACGTGCCCATTTTATTCCCTTGAGCGGTCCTGCCGGCACGTTCAGATTCATCGTAATCCCCTTGGGAAGCCCCTCACTTAGCACATATCCAATAACTCTGCGCGCCGCATCTTTAGCTCCAGATAAATCTGCATCCTCATCATAATCGGTGCAGCTTACTGCAATAGACGGATATCCTAAAATTGTACCCTCTGTAGCTGCACTTACTGTTCCAGAATACAAAATATTAATCCCCGCATTACTACCATGATTAATACCACTAACAACCAGATCCGGCTTACGTTGCATCAGCTGATCATGGGCTAACTTTACAGAATCTGCGGGCGTACCTGTCACTGCCTGTCCATTAAAACGACCATCAATTTGAAAAGAACGAGAGCGAAGAGGAGTATTTACCGTAACGGCATGCCCAACAGCACTCTGCTGACGATCAGGAGCAATAATTTCCACATCTCCAAACTCATCAGCAACCTCTGCAAGGGCTCGTATACCCGGTGAAAAAATACCATCGTCATTGCAAACTAAGATTACCGGATTTTCGTCAGATTGACTCATAAATAAAGTTCGTTAGTCGTATTGCTCATTTTCATTTGGAAAATCGCCGGATTTAACATCCGTAATATACTGCTGAACAGCATTAGTCATAGAAGAATGCATATCATCATATCGACGGAGAAAACGCGGTTTAAATTCCTTGTTGAGCCCAAGCATATCATGTGCAACCAGCACCTGTCCGTCGCACTTAGCACCAGCGCCAATGCCGATTATCGGAATTGAAAGTTCTGCAGTAACTTTGGCTGCCAACTCTGCTGGAATCTTTTCTAACACAATAGAAAAACACCCTGCCTCTTCTAATCGTTTGGCATCTTTAATCAGTTGATCAGCTTCGGTATCCTCGGTGGCCCGCACTTTGTACGTGCCAAACTTATATATACTCTGCGGGGTAAGCCCCAGATGTCCCATCACGGGAATTCCGGCTTCCACTATTTTGGCAATCGTTTTTACAACCGACTTACCACCCTCCAACTTTACACCGTGCACGCCTGCCTCTTTCATCATGCGTCCAGCATTTTCCAAGGCTTCTTCGGCTGTTACCTGATAACTCATAAATGGCAAATCTGCTATAACTAAAGCCGTTTTAACGCCACGAACCACACACGAAGCGTGATAAATCATGTGCTCCATGGTCATAGGCACGGTAGTATCATAGCCAGCCATCACGTTGCTGGCCGAATCCCCAACCAGGATGACGTCGATACCCGCCTGATCTACGATGCGAGCCATCGTATAGTCGTAGGCGGTGAGCATACTTATTTTATCAGACTGCTGTTTCATCTCAACAACAGTCTGCGTAGTTACTTTTTGGGGACGATCAGAAGTTTGTTGTGTACTCATTAAATTTAATCCTCGCTTGGAACTATAGCTGCAGTAGCATCCAATTCACAGACTACATTATCGCCAACAGTGGCTTCGGCAGTCATATTATAAAAGTTACGTTTCTCCTGAACCAGCTTTACTTCCATCATAAGCTGATCGCCGGGCACTACCGATTTACGAAATTTTGCTTTGTTGATACCCGTAAATACGGGGATGTAATCCTCAGGGTTGTCGATATGAGAATGCATTAACATTAGACAACCGCTCTGCGCAATAGCCTCAACCTGAAGTACCCCCGGCATTATGGGACGCTTTGGAAAGTGCCCATTAAAGAAATCCTCGTTAGCTGTGACATTTTTTAGTGATAAAATACGTCCCTCTTCAACCTCCAATACCCGATCTACCAACAGAAAGGGATACCGGTGGGGAATTAGCTGTTTGATTTCATCAATTGATAACTGGTCCATGGTTTCGTAATAATTTACTTTTAATGTGTAATAATATAGAAATTTATTGTACGGTACCTACATAAATGTAAGCAATACCGCCGGTTAGCTTTTCAAAAAACTGTGACGAAAATGATCCTGCTTCTTCCATCAGTGCTATAAAATTATTCCCGGCGGGAAACTCCGCACTTGTTCGGGGTAGATAGGTATAGGCCTCTCTATTGCCACTTATCCACCCTCCTAATGTAGGCATAATATATTGGCTATATAATTCGTAAGGATACTTAAGTAACCCTTTTGGCTGTCCAAATTCCAGTATAACAACTTTGCCCCCCGGAACAACCACACGAGCCATCTCTTTTAGCGCCTGTACAGGATCATCAACATTGCGTATACCAAAGGCGATACTCGAAATATCAAAAATATCATCTTCGTAAGGCAAGTCCATGGCATCCGCAACTTCAAAATCGACGACTAAATTATTTTCTTTCGCCTTTTCGGGAGCGTGCTCGATCATCTCGGCACAAAAATCGGTTCCCAGCACGTAACCCTCATCACCAACGACTTCTTTAAATTCCAAGGCCAAATCACCTGTCCCCGTGGCACAGTCTAACACGCGGTCGCCTGCTTTTGCTCCACTTAGCGATACCGTACGATCTCTCCATATATGATGGATACCAAACGACAAGATAGTATTCACCCGATCGTAATCATCGGCGATATCCGCAAACATATTTCGAACTTTTTCACTCATAGAACTTTAGAAAATTGATCTGTTTTAAACTGTTATTTGGATGCGATTTCCTTTTTTGATTGTAATTCAACCAAATGATCAGTCTTATTAATATATAATGATTCAAATCCTGTACTATTCCACCGCAGATGATATAAAGCCCCGTTGGAATGTGGAATTTTGTGCATGTTGTGAAGTCCATAACCAAGCCATTCCGACAGCAAAATACGTAGCAACCGGCCATGCAGAACAAATAACAAGTTTCTCTCCTCATTTTCTTCCAATATCATTCGAGCTTTATTATTAGCTCGCTTAAAAACCGCAGCCGGACTTTCTCCTTTATCGGAAGCAAACGCTACCTCTCCAGACTTCCAACGCTCATGGAGATGCTTCAATTCGGATTTAATCTTTGACACAGGCCTCCCCTCCAGAATACCAAAATCCATTTCATCCAATTCTGGGTGGAATATGACTTCCAATTTATATTTTCTAGCAACTTCCTCTGCCGTTTGTCGAGAGCGTTTTAAACTACTGCTAAAGATTCGTTGTATCGACATATCCTGTAGGTAGCGAGCAATGGCTTGGGCTTGCTGAACGCCTGTATCATTCAACGAAGCATCAATACCGCGACCCTGAATTTGGTTACAACGATTGTATTCCGTTTCTCCATGACGGGCCAGATAAATATTTGTCACACCACTCATGTTAACTTTTCCCCTTTTTTCGGCTTGTTGCCAACTCTACAAATTTATCTTCCATCTGCTGCACTTCTGATGGCTGCAGGTTATAGTGCATGCCATATTTAAGGAGTATCATTTTAAATACCCGATCGTTTAACGTAAGCTTTTTATCAACACCTTCATCAATTTTATCCCACAAACGCTTCAATAACCCCAATTTCATCAGGAAGAAAAATACGAGCCCAATACCCGCAGCTAAATATTGTCCGGTCATTCCCAGGGCACTAATAATCACCAGTGAAGTAATCAGCAAATAACCATCCGTATTTAAAAACTTGAGCACCTTACCAAGATAAACGGTCACAAATGCACTTTTAGATCGATACCATAAAAAATGGAATGCAATAGCTATTGTCACAGCAAATATAGGGTGGATCACCAGCAACAATACCAGCAATAGGGTTAAAGAAAGACTGTCAGCACTGCGTACCCAGGCAATTGCTTCTTCTACTAACTTGTCAAGGGGACGTTTATCCAGCAAACCGGGTACAAATTGTTTAATCTGATCCGTTGTTATATGAAACCAGTCGCCAGTTCGGGTAACAATACCAAGTTGTGTTTCCAGATAATAATTTTGTGCGCCAGAATTTTGTCTTTTCATAAGCCGAAAAATATCCTTCTTTTCGCAAAAAACGAATTTTCAATCCGATTAATTATGCCTGTGCCACCGTTAAAATAATAACAGTCCCTGCCCCCGC
>JBEPWP010000017.1:0-17436 GCA_041642355.1 Fodinibius sp.
GTTATCGTGCCCAACGGTTTTACGGATGAGGGTCAGCCTACGAGCATAACATTTATTGGCGATCTATTTGACGAAGGAACCCTATTGGGCGTCGCTCAACAATATCAGAAGGCTACGGATTTTCATACAAAGCATCCCGAACATTTTAGTAACTAATTATATTTTTCGATCAATTTTTTAGGCTGCGTGATTATGGTCATGCAGCCTTTTTTATTTGCCAACGATCCATTTACGTGATTTTTAGGATTTATTTTTTCCAAATTTTAACTAATTGCACCTCCCACCTGTAAAAAAGTCCGTAACATTTTTGAGATCCAAAACGTAATGGCAAACAAATAGTTCTCAAAAATAAAAATGGTTCACAAAGTAATTATCGATATGAAATCTTTTACAGGTTGGGTTATTTTAGGGTTAACATTTAGCCTCTCCATTTTAACTATTTCTTGCAGTTCAGATTCGCAGTCAAAAAATGTATCTGACAAGGACTCTACCGCTGCAATTCCAGTAGAAATTGCCAAAGCCTCAAACAGCGACATTTCTGCTTACTACTCAAGTACGGCAACGTTGGAAGCACAAAATGAGTCTATGGTAGTTTCTAAAGTTCGGGGCATTGTGAAGAAGCTTCACGTTGAAGAAGGAGATTTTGTGGAGATTAATGACGTGTTAGCCGAGCTGGAAGATGAGCAGCTGGAACTGGAAGCAGAACGAGCCAAAGCAACAATGGATCGATTGCTCAATGAGTTAAACAGAAAGAAAGAGCTGTTTAACAAGAATTTAATTAGTGCCCAAGAGTTTGAAAATGCCAAATATGAGTATCAGGCACAGAAATCAGAATATGGGTTAGCACAGCTTAAAATAACGAACTCGAAGATTCGTGCCCCTATCAGCGGTGTTATTTCTGATCGACTTATTAAAACCGGTAATATGATTAATACAGATCAGGAAGTGTTCGAAATCACGGATTTCGATCCTATTCTTGCCATTCTTAAAGTCCCCGAGCACGAAATGTCTAAAATTCAAAAAGGACAGAAAGCTTTAATCCAGGTTGATGCCATCAAAAACGAAAGATTTGAGGGACAAGTCCTGCGGGTAAGTCCCGTTGTGGATCCACAGACAGGAACGTTTGAAGTGACTGTGGCAGTAGAGGATGAAACCAAGCAGCTCAAACCGGGCATGTTTGGTCGCGTTCAGATCGTCTATGATACTCGTCAGAACGCTTTGACCATTCCCAAGAATGCCGTTATCAGCGAAGATGGAATGAACAGCGTGTTCGTTATCAAGAATAATCTTGCGTATCGAAAAAATATTCAAACAGGCTATTCGAATGGCAACAATATTGAAATTATCGAAGGGCTGGCTCCGTCTGATACCGTAGTCACTATTGGTCAAAGTAGCCTGCAAGATAGCGCAATGGTTGAAATTGTATCCTTATAACACATCAAGCATATCTCATCTAACGGGGATCTACTATGAAATTAATTGACTTCTCCATCCGCCGAAAGGTAACCATCGCCATGTTTACCATTGGCATCATCCTATTTGGGATGGTTTCACTGAGTCGGCTAAACATAAATTTACTGCCTGAACTAAGTTACCCAACCTTAACTGTTCGAACCGATTTTGAGGGTGCCGCTCCCGCTGAGGTCGAAAACCTAGTAAGCGAACCTATTGAAGAAGCTTTGGGAGTTGTCAAAGATGTGCAGCAGGTGCGTTCAATATCCCGATCGGGGCAATCGGATGTGACACTGGAATTTGCCTGGGGTACCGATATGGATTTTGCCAGTATCGACGTTCGCGAAAAGCTCGATGCTCTTCAGCTACCGTTGGAAGTCGATCGTCCGGTAATATTGCGCTTCGATCCCAGCCTCGACCCCATCATGCGATACGCTTTCTATATCAAAGATGATGACTCCCAATCAAAGGATGTTGACTTTGCCGGTTTGCAGGATGAACAGGGTATTAGTGAAGTTAATACGCTAAAAAAGCTGCGTCGGTATGCTGATGAGCAACTGAAAAAAGATTTACAATCGGCATTGGGTGTGGCTTCTATTAAGATTAGTGGTGGACTGGAAGAAGAAATTCAGGTCAATATAAATCAGGACCGGCTATCACATCTTGGCATCCCGATTGAGCGCATTAACCAAGTACTGGGGGCCGAAAATGTAAACCTTTCGGGTGGACGCCTTGAAGAAGGTTCTCAACAATATCTGGTTCGAACGCTTAACCAGTTTACATCGGTAGACGACATCAGAAATGTGGTAGTAAGCAGTCAGGATGGGAATCCTGTTTATCTGAAAGATCTTGCTGAAATCACACAGGGATATAAAGAGCGAGAAGCCATCACGCGTCTGAACGGTCAGGAGGCTGTTGAAATAGCGATCTACAAAGAAGGCGATGCCAATACCGTAAATGTAGCGCGTAATGTCGAGAAGCAGATGAATAACTTGTCGGAACGACTGCCCGAAGGTATGGCTATGACCAAAGTGTTTGATCAATCAACCTTTATTTCTTCGGCCGTTGACGAAGTGGTTGATGCGGGAATTATTGGCGGTATTTTAGCAATTATCATCCTCTTCTTATTTCTGCGTAACTTGTGGGCTACCGTTATTATCTCGTTGTCGATTCCCGTCTCCGTTATTGCCACCTTTAATTTGATGTACGGCAATGATATCACCCTTAATATTATGTCGCTAGGCGGTATTGCATTAGGTATTGGCCTGCTGGTAGATAACTCTATTGTGGTACTTGAAAATATTGCACGGCACCGCGAAATGGGTAAAAATCCGCTTAAAGCTGCCAGCGATGGAGCGGGAGAAGTAGGTATGGCGGTGGTTGCTTCTACCCTTACAACCATTGCCGTATTCTTTCCCCTCGTTTTTGTCCACGGTATAGCCGGGCAGCTTTTCCGTGACCAGGCATTGACGGTTACTTTTTCACTGCTGGCCTCTCTCGTGGTAGCTATTACGTTAATTCCCATGCTTTCTTCGTTAGCGGGAAGAGAACAATCAGAAGTGGAAAAACCGAAGCAAAAAGAGCCTAAAACAAAAGTAGGAAAGGGGATGCGATCTGCTCGTTTATTCATTTTTGAAACGGCCCCCAGCTATATCATCGGCATTGGTTCAAAAGTAGTTTCGGCCATTGGAACGGGAATAATGTTTATTCTCAATCCGGTATTAAATGGATTTGATCGATGGTTTACCACTCTTGAGGACAAATACCCTAATGCCCTTCGCTGGTCGCTGCGCCACCGGTTTGTTGTAATATCATTTGCCTTCTTAAGTCTTCTTGGCTCATTGATGTTGGTCCCTCAGTTGGGAATGGAGCTCATCCCCTCCCTCTCACAAGGAGAATTCAATGTAGAATTTAATTTACCACCGGGAACTCCCATCGAGCAAACGGACAAAGCGATGCAGTATGTTCAACAAGCCGCTAACAATGTTAATAATATAAATACAACCTTTGCAGTCGCGGGTACCGGCAACCAGATGGACGCCAATCCTAACCAAGGCGGTGAAAACTGGGGGGAACTAAACGTTTCGCTGGCATCGCGCGCCGACCGGGCACTTGAAGAACAGACTATGAATGCATTGCGCACCGATTTACAGCGTATCCCGGGATTACAGTACAAATTTTCTCGTCCTGCCCTGTTTACCTTTTCAACACCTATTGAGGTAGAAGTATCCGGCTACAGCCTGGAAAATTTAAAAAAGGTGAGTGATAAAGTGCTGGAGAAAATGTCATCCAATGATCGTTTTGCGGATGTAAAATCCACGATGGAGCAAGGTAATCCCGAAATACAAATTACGTTTGATCGTCCCAAAGCCGCTTCGCTTGGTTTGCAAGTGCACGAAGTAGCAGATTTGATCGTAAGCAAAGTTCGCGGTGACGTGGCGACACGTTATTCATGGAGAGATCAAAAGATTGATGTACTGGTTCGTTCTCAGGAACAGGATCGCTCGTCGGTCGAGGATATTCAGAATATCATCATTAACCCAAACAGTGGGGCTCCGATTCCGTTATCCAGTATTGCTAATATCGAAGTGGCTACCGGACCCAGTGAAATACGTCGCGTAGCGCAACAGCGTGTTGCCATAGTATCGGCCAATTTAAATTATGGTGATTTAGCAACAGCGGCTGAAGAAATTGAAACCCTAATTGATGAAACAGTTATTCCTACCGGCACTCAGGCACAAATTACCGGACAAAATGAGGAAATGGCGGATTCCTTCCAGTCACTCCTCTTTGCCCTTTCCCTGGCCGTATTTTTGGTTTACCTGGTGATGGCTTCCCAGTTTGAGTCGCTGCTACACCCCTTCATCATATTATTTACCATTCCACTGGCCTTAGTAGGGGCTATACTCGGCTTATGGATTACCGGTTCGACGATCAGCGTTGTAGTGTTCATCGGGCTAATCCTCTTGGCCGGTATTGTGGTCAATAATGCCATCGTACTTATCGATCTTATTAACCAGTACCGGGAACGAGGAATGAGTAAAATTAAAGCCATTTTGGAAGGGGGGAAATCGCGCCTGCGTCCCATCGTCATGACGACGCTTACCACGGCACTCGGCCTGCTACCGCTTGCTATTGGATTTGGGGATGGAGCCGAATTACGGGCTCCAATGGCCATTACCGTGATTGCCGGACTTATCGTCTCTACCCTGCTTACCCTGATTGTGATTCCCACGATGTATGCCATTATGGACCGCAAGGTGTACAAGCAGAAACCGGCACTCGATCAATCTAACAGTTAACACGGAGGACCTACAGCTATGAAATTTACAGATCTTTCGTTACGCCGACCGGTTACCACAATAATGATTTTTATCAGTTTTGTGATTATCGGCATCATTGCCAGCCGAATGGTACCGCTGGAGTATTTTCCCGATATCTCGTATCCGGGCGCTTATGTTACCCTGCCCTATCAAAATTCTACCCCCGAAGAAGTAGAACGTAATATCACGCGTCCCGTTGAAGAGGCCATTGCTACTATCAGCGGTATCGAACGCATTAGCTCCAATTCCAGCGAAAGTCAGGCGGGAATCTTCGTACAGTTTAAAATGGGATCTGATATCAGCCTCAAAGCCATGGAGCTGAAAGAAAAAATTGATGGCATCCGTGACCAGCTCCCCGAGGATATGGAGCGTTTTTATGTTAATAAATTTTCGGCGCAGGATAACCCCATGATGAATCTGCGCATTTCGAGTAATCGGGACCTCTCTAACGCCTACGATCTCTTAGATCGTAATCTCAAACAACGTATCGAACGTGTTCAAGGGGTTGCCCAAGTAGATCTATATGGGGTAGAGAAAAGGCAGATTCGCATTGAACCTATCCCAGAACGGCTTAAATCTCACAACATCAATTTAAATGACCTTGCCACCCAGCTGCGGCAAACGAACTTTTCAGTAACTGCTGGAAAAGTCGAAGATGCGGGTAAACGCTACCTTGTTCGACCCACCGGTGAACTTACTACACCCGAAGAATTTGCAAACTTAGTTGTCGGTGAAAATAACTTACGGCTAAGCGATATTGCGACCATAGGATACGGTAGTCCCGAACGTGATTATGGGCGCCACCTCGATCAAAAATATGCCATTGGGCTGGATATTTTTAAAGAATCAGGAGCTAATACCGTAGCAGTTGGTGACCGGGTATTAGCTGAAATTGATGAGATCAACAAACTGCCTGAAATGCAAGGCATCAATATTTTTGAGATGCACAACCAGGCAACTGGCATCATCAGTTCATTAACTGAATTGTTTAAAGCCGGTCTGCTGGGTGCTTTATTTTCAATTGTTATTCTTTACCTGTTTTTGCGTCGTTTTTCTACCACCATGATTGTGGCTTTGGCTGTTCCCTTTTCGCTGATCGTAACACTGGGCTTTCTCTACTTCCTGGATCTTTCGCTTAACATTCTTTCCATGATGGGACTCATGCTGGCCGTGGGAATGCTCGTGGATAATGCGGTGGTAGTAACCGAAAACATCCATCGCAATCAAAACCTGATGGATGACAAAATTGAGGCTGTAAAGCGCGGAGTAAAACAAGTTGGTATGGCTGTTACTGCCGGTACGCTGACCACCATAATTGTGTTTTTGCCAAATATCATCAGCGAAGACTCCATGATTGCTATTCAGCTATATCATGTTGCCATAACTATTATTCTTGCTTTGAGTGCTTCTCTGTTGATCTCACTCACCGTTATCCCCCTATTAACCTCCAAAATTGCAGCACCTGAGAAAACGGATAAATCAAACTGGATTGAATCTTTACAGGATAAATACGGGAATATGTTACGGTGGCTGCTCCAGCGTAGATATGTTTCGTCAGCAGTTATATTGGGAACGCTCATCAGTGTTGCTATTCCCATGAATCTCGTTAATACCGACATGTTTCCTTCATCAGAATCGCGGGAACTTCGCCTGCATTATAACCTCAATGATACCTACACCCTTGAAACAGTTGAGGAGTCGGTGAGCCGTATTGAAGATTTTCTCTATGCCCATAAGGAAGAACTCGAGATTGACGCCGTGTACTCCTATTTCGAGACCGGTAATGCGACCTCCACCATTTTGCTAACGGATGATGACCAGGCTGAAAAAGATGTCACTGTTATTAAAAACGAGATTCAGGAAGGACTACCAAAAATTGCCATTGGCAAACCCTCTTTTGAGTACAGCGACCGTACCGGAGTGGAGCAGCTCCGTATATTTGTCATTGGCGAATCGACGGATGTCTTAGCTGATCTGGCTGAAGAAGTCGAACGACGACTAAACGATGTACCGGGATTAGCTGATGTTCGTTCGGAAGCTGAGTCCGGCACCGAAGAGGTGCAAGTTCGCGTAAACCGTGAACGAGCTCGCAACATGGATGTCTCTACACAACAGGTTGCCAGTATGGTATCCAATTCAATGCGTGGTATAAATCTACGGCGGGTTCGCGGTGAACATGGGGAAACAGATGTAGTACTTGCAATACAAGAATCTGATCGACAAACCATCCCTGACTTGATGAGCTTGCCAGTTAATGTGGGCAATGGAGAATCCGTACAATTAGCGTCATTAGCTGACTATCAGATGGATCGGGGTCCCCGTACTATTCAACGAGAAGATCGCCAAACCTCGCTGGGTATAACCATCAACCTCGACGGCATTACCATGGATGAGGCCCAAGAGCGGATTTTCCCGGTTCTTGATCAAATTAACTATCCATCGGGGTATGGATGGAGTAAAGGTCGTACCTTCCAGCAGGATCAAGAAGCTATGGATGAAATGCTGGTCAATATTCTGTTAGCCATGTTTTTGATCTACCTGGTCATGGCGTCGCTTTTTGAGTCAGTACTGTTCCCATCCAGTATTATCACCTCGATCTTTTTCGGGATCGTCGGAGTATTTTGGTTCTTCGCTATTACCGGAACGACCTTCTCATTCATGGCTATGATTGGTATTCTTATCCTGATGGGAATTGTGGTCAATAATGGTATTGTGCTTATTGACCATATCCATCAGATGCGAGAAACCGGACTTACAAGGTTCGAGGCAATCATCAAAGGATGTAAAGATCGTATGCGTCCTATTTTGATGACCGCGGGCACAACGGTACTTGGCCTTCTTCCCCTCTGCTTTGGCACCACCCAGATTGGCGGTGATGGACCGCCCTACTTCCCTATGGCCCGTGCTATTGTCGGTGGACTTACCTTTTCTACCGTAGTCACACTGGTTATTTTACCTGCGATATATCTCATCCTGGATGATGTTAAACTCTGGGGAAGCCGGGTGTGGCATCGTGGAAAGAGTAGATAATTTGTCCGATTAATATCAAGTACTCTCTAATTAAAGGTTGGGCAACTGTCCAACCTTTGTTTTTGTCTCTCAGTAATGTTTCAAAATTGGTTGAGAAAGGTGTATTTTCTCATTTTTGAATCCCAATAATGATCCATGGATCAGACTACCATTACCTACGAAGAGCAGTTTAAAATACGAGCTTCGGAGATCGATTTTGAGCAAAAAGCAACAATGTCGACCATTTGTAATTTATTGCAAGAAATTGCGGGTAATCATGCCCGGGAACTCGAATTTGATATCACTGATTTACAAAAAAATGAGCTTACATGGGTTTTGCATCGCCTCAACGTTGAAATGGAGCGCTTTCCCAGATGGAGAGAAACCATCACCATTAAAACGTGGCCTTCAAGCGGTGATGGGCTACGAGCACACCGCGACTTCCAAATTCTTGACCGTAATCAAGAAGTCATCGGAAGGTCTCTTAGCTACTGGTTGATATTAAATATCGAGAACAGAAGACCGGTTCGCATACCAAAAGAGATTATGGAGTTAGCACCCAACGATACCGACCATGTTCTTCCCATTACTGATAATGATTTTCCAGAAATAGAAGATTCCAAATACAACGAGAAGTATAAGGTTCGTAAAACTGATTTAGACCTTAACAAACACGTCAACAATGTTCATTATGTAGATTGGGCGCTGGCTGATCTTCCAGAAGAAGTCGAAATCAATAAAGTGGACATTTCATTTTTAGGGGAAGCTGTATTGGGTGATACCGTTGGTGTTCAGCTTCAGAAATACGAAAACACTACAGGTCATACCTTTTACCATCAGCTGCGTCGCACTTCGGATGAAAAAATTTTAGCAAAAGCAGTTTCTGGGTAAAATAAAAAGAGCCCTGCATTCGAAAATACAGGACTCCAAATAGACTTATTTATAGTTTCTACTTATCCCCAATCGGGTGCAAAGCTTGGATTTACAAGTCGCGTCGATTTTTCGAGCTGATCGATACGTTCGAAATCTTCATCTTCAAGGAAGAAGTCAAAGACTTCGAAATTTTCCTGTAGATGCTCTTTACTTGAAGCTTTAGGAATAGCTACCACGTTTTCTTGCTCTATGAGCCAGCGTAGAGAAATTTGGGCAGGTGACTTATCATATTTTTCAGCAATTTCCTGCATATCCTCATTTTCAACAACTTTGCCCTGCGCCAGCGGACTATATGCCGTAATCATAATATCGTTTTCAATGGCATAGTCCAGCAGATCAAGCTGATCGATAAAGGGATGAAACTCAACCTGATCGCAGAATATGGGAGCACGAATCTCTTCTTTCACTTTCTGCAACAAATGCAGTGGAAAGTTACTTACTCCGATATTCATTGCTTTACCTTGATCACGTAGAACAAGCATCGATTCAATGGTTTTACGTAGATCATATTGGTCGTTAGGCCAATGAATCATCAAAAGATCAACGTAAGGCGTGTCGAGCTGTCGTAGCGTTTCTTCTGTGGACTGGAGCACATCATCGGCTTCCAAATTGGTGTGCCAAATTTTAGTGCTTAAGAAGATATCTTCTCGGGGCACATTGGAAACATTCAGTGCCTCACCAATTGCCCGTTCATTTTTATACATTTGAGCGGTATCGATATGTCGATAACCAATATCAAGTGCTTGACGCACAATTTGTGAACACTCTCTGTCGTGAAGTTTATAGGTTCCAAGACCGATTTCGGGTACTTCAAGACCCTGAATATTTTTGTATTGCATTTTTACTAAAAGGAGTACTCCATTCTTGTTAGGGTTAAAACACTGTTTTAACAGTTTAAGATACTATATGATTCAGTGAAAATAGAGAAAGTTGCTTAGATCTAAAAAATCTATTCTTAATTAGAATCATATAATTGAAACACCGTATAAAGCCGTAGCATCTCCCGTTCATTATTATTGATAATTTTCAGATTTTAAATCAATTAACAATTGAGATCTTCATATCATCACTTTATCAGTGTCATCTTTCTCGTAAATACGTTACCGTTTACTTCAAAACGGGCAATATAAATACCGCTGGGCATACTTTGTGCATTCCAAGTTTCTTCATGTGTGCCTGCTTCTACCATTCCATCAACCAATGTTGCCACTTTCTGACCAATCATATTCCAAACCGTCAGTCTTACCTCTGCATCTTCAGTAATTTCGTAAGGAATAGTTGTTGTAGGGTTAAAGGGGTTGGGATAATTTGGGTTCAACTTAATTGAACCAGGTAACTCTGTATTGTTCTGAGATTCCAAATTAGGATCAATTGCCAGAACAAATCGCGACCCATTTTCATCTTCCGAACTTTTATTCAAACGGTTCCCTTCATCAACTGCTTTTAATTTTGCATTCGAATTCACTGAAAAAGAATACTCTTGGGCACTTCGCAAATCAATTTCTCGACCTACTTCTTTATCAATCAACGTTAATCCCCAATCAGAAGGAATATTATTGTTTATATCCCATTTGAATGTCAATTGATTACGACCATTTGCAGAATACGAAAGGGGAAACTCCATCCCCGTTTCCAACTCATTCGGTAGCTCTTTTGTGGTAATTCGCTTGTCGGAAATGATACTAAATAGATTAATGGAATTTATGTCTAAAGAGGTAAGTTGATAGGCATCAAACCTATTCAAATTCGTATTCCCATTTTGACTGAAAGCCAACGTAAATGTATCAAAATACCCTTCTTCCCCATGCAGGGTTAAATCTAATTCAACATCGTCTTTAGTTGAAGATTCAATCAAGCTTTTATCCTGATTAGAAGCTAATTCTTCTTTGTTTAAGGTTACATTGGTATTAACTCCATCGACTTCATAGCGGACCCAAAAGGCCTCAAAGGGTGATATATATTCCTGATCTCCTTCCTGCAGCTGTATGTATCCGGGACCACCAGTTTTATCATCGTCCCAAACAGCGATATTCGCGTTCACATTTGGATTGGCATCTTTTAAAGCTGTAAAAAGGGCATCCACTGAAATTTCAGCGCCATATGGATTTCCGAGTAAATTCCAACCTTCATCGGATCCATCAATCGATCCACTTTGATCGGCATCATTTGCCGAAACATTAACGGTTACTGGACTCGTATTTTCCTCATTCACCGTTCCATCAGTATTATTAGTATTTATAACTTTAGGAAATCCTCCTTCCTCCCCCTCAACTCTTGCATCGTCATATACATAAATCGCATATCCTCTTCCAGGGATCATATTATCGTAAACTGAATTAGGATTGATGAATTGCTTTTCCGCTTCATCCCATCCCACAATATTTTTAAATTCAGCCCCCTCATCATCGGAATTACTAATGCCCTGAATCCAAACATCTCCAAATAGATCTTTAAAAGAGGTGTTTTTCGTGGGAGTGGAGACCAAACGCCATCCAGCTGAACCACGAAGGCCCAAAGCATATTTTGACCCAAAGGCAGTTCCATCTACTTTTCTACCTGGGGAAGATGATGAATTATCATCACTATCCGCCGAGGTGTGACCTTCAAAACTACCAGTAATATCTGGGTTACGGGTAAGTGATTCCTCAGATTCAGCGCCAGAAAAACTAAAGCTGGTTACTTTATTATCTTGATCGTCTTTTAATATTATACTATCTCCATTGCTATTAAATTGTAATGAACCAGCGATAAAGAGAAAAGCCCCACCAAAGTTTGCTGCTTTTGGCGCTGATGTAAAAACCACAAATACATGACCAACAGGAATTATCGTTCCAGATGGAAAGCTAAATTGTGCACCCTCATTGTTAGAAAGCGTCCAATTGCTAATATCCACGTCGTTTACAGAATTATTTACAAATTCTACAAATTCATTTTTTGTAGCATCTCTATTTTTATTACCAGCATCAGAGGGATCGTATAAAACTTCATTTATTACAATGTTTGGAGCGTCATCATCTTTAATTGTTAGAGTTGCTACATCGGGCTCAATAATAGTGCCAACAGAAGCATTTTGCAGTTGAAAAACAGCTGTTTCATCCCCTTCAAAATCGTCATCATCTGTTAAATCTATTGCAACCTTTTTAATAGCTCCATTAGAAGCCTCATCATCAAATTTGATGGTCTGAGTCGTATAACTAGAAAAGTCATTCCCATTGGTAGCCGTGCTAGAATTGCTTATAAATACTACTTCAACCTCTACCTCTGTATTATTGGATTCAACAAGCCCAACTGAAAGTTCTACCTTACCGCTTCCTTCAGAAGAGTCAATTGTTGATTCACTAAAAGCAACAGTGGGTGGAGTTAATAACGTAAACGATTCACTAAGTGAGGAAAATACTTGGTCCTCTTGTTGAACCCAGTTTTCATCATTTCCAATTAATTTTAACAACGAACTAACAGTACCCCTTGTACCATTACCATCGTTATACTGGTAATTTCCACCTGCTTCTAAATTTACGATGGTATTCGCAGATTCACTTAAAGTTGGAGGCACGTCTGAAGTAGTTGTATCACCCTCATAAACCCAATTATCCGTTGATGCCCACCCTATTCCATATAGATAAGTTGGATTACTCCTATCTCCCTGAAAAACAATTATGTTGTCTCCACTAGCAGCAGGATTAAAATCACCTGTGCTTTTGAAACCATTTACATCAGATCCGGGATAGCTTATAACGGTCCCCGCAGAAATTGCATTAGCCGTTGTATAAGTCAACGTGCCCTCACTATTATCCAACGCAGAATTAGCGTCAATGTAAGGTGCATTCGTAAATTTTATTGTTGTATTTGCTTCCAAATTAACAAGTGGAATAAAATCAAAACTTTTATCACCACTAGTATTTACGGTAGTTATGGCAATATCTCCTGACGAAAGGTTAGTTTGGCTATACCCCTCCTGAAAGGCAACTCCCAAAAGAAGTGCAAATAAGAGAAATACTTTTAGAAAGGTATCAGCCTGTAACCTTATGCCCATGCACTCTGCGTTAAAAATTAAAATAAATTACTATCTTATCTATCAATAAGTAATTACGTATTTTTCGAAGTCTTAATCAAAATTTTTGAACTTGCTAGTCACCAATTAAACTTTTTTAAATAGATTACAATTCCTGCAACCTATTTTTACTTTTCTGTTTCAAGATATCCAAAGTACCAGTATTCATAGTGGTAATATGCTGATATTTTTCACGTGCCAGAGCAAGCTGATTGGTCTTTTCCAATAAACGAGCCCTGTTATATTGAAAAATGATATTCCCGGGATAACGATTACACAACTCACTTAAATGTTTTAGTGCCTTATTGTGTTGTTGCTCCCGTTCGTATAGATATGCTAGAATCATCTGGGCATCATTTCTAACATAACTTTTCGACTTTGCTGCCTTTTCCAATGCCTTAAAACCTTCCTGCATATCAGCCGACATCCCAACGATATTGGTAACCCATTTTAATCCATTGGGTACACTTCCCACCATATAATAAAACATACCTTTGCCAATAAGTGCTTTGGGATCATCCGCATTAAGGGCCAATAGCTGACGCGTATACTTAAAGCCGGTCATTCCACTCTGCAGAGCCTCCCTGTAGTTTTTTTCTGCGGCGGCTACTAAACTCCGATATCCATACAAACCACTGAGCATTAACACCATCGTGGTATCACTAGAGTTTTTATTGAGCTCTTGCTGGCTTACTTCGATGGCATGCTGTGACTGGGTTAAAAACCGTTTGGCAGCTTGATTTGAACGCCCTCCAAAATAATACTTCCAGAAAGGAATCATTGCTTCAAAGAAATAAGCCCGGGAGTCTTCGGGTTTTGATCGTTGAAGCTCTTTAAATACAGACCCCGCCTCAGACCAGTTTGCTCGATAAAAAGCATCAATTCCCACCTCTAGCTTCTGTTCATAGCTGGCGGTATCAGCTGGAACAATTGTTGAAATTGCAGATAAATGTACAGGAATGCTGCATAGAATTAAAAACCACGACAGAATCGTTACTTTCATATACCCGGACTTTCTGTATTCATATCATACCCAAAAAAGAACTAAGGGTTGTGACCTAAGCTATCGTGGTTTTAACATTATATCATAATAAAACCGTTCAAAACATTTCTTAATCATCTTCGAGATGCATTTCCCCCAACAGTCCCTCGGTATGGGCAACAGCTACCGCTACTGCAGCATCACCCGTGATGTTCAACGCCGTTCTACACATATCTAGAATGCGATCAACTCCCAAGATAAGTGCAATTCCTTCTACCGGAACCTGAATAGATTGCAACACAATTACCAACATAATGATACCTGCTCCCGGCACACCGGCTGATCCTATAGACGCCAAGGTAGCGGTAAGCACAATCGTTATTTGCTGGGCAATGCCTAGATCCATTCCCAAGGCCTGGGCAATAAATACTGCTGCAACAGCCTGATAGAGACTGGTACCATCCATATTAATTGTAGCACCGATAGGTAGAACAAAACTGGCTACTTCTTCATCAACACCTACATTTTTTTCCACCCGCTCCATTGTTACCGGCAGTGTTGCTGCACTTGAGCTGGTACTGAATCCCAAAAGCATTGCTGGACGAATAGCCTTAAAGAAATCACGCAATTTCATCTTGCTAAATAATTTAAACAGCCCCGAATAGACAATCATCAAGTGCAGGAATAATCCTAAAATTACGGCAAACGTATACCAGAATAGTGCCCCCAACAGATCGAGCGCCTGCCCAATATCATCGCCTGCCAAATCCACAATAACGCCCGCCATTAGGGCAAACACCCCATAAGGTGCTATCTTCATTATCAGATCAACGATTTTAATAATGACCTCATTCAGGGAATCAAAAAAGTTTACGAGTGACTTACTTTTTTCGGATGGTATCTGCATGAGTCCGATACCAAGCAGCAAGGCTACAAATACAACCTGAAGCATATTGCCATTATCTGAAGCGGCAGCAAAAAAGTTTTCAGGCACAATATCTACTAAAAATGACATCGGAGTTCGATCCATCACCTCTTGGGCCGATTGATCCGCTCCCTCAATGTTATCCTGATATCCCGCCATTAGTTGCTCTTGGGTCTCAACCGGCAAAAAATTTCCGGGTTGTATAACGTTTACAACAGTCAACCCAATGGTTATAGCCAACATAGTTGTGACAAGATATATACCAATGGTTTTACCACCCATACGTGAAAGTTTGGCAATATCATTTAGGCTAGTGACTCCAACAATCAGTGAAGCCAAAATCAGCGGGACGGCAATTAGTTTTAGCAGGTTAATAAATATGGTACCAATGGGTTGTATATAATCTACCGTAAAACTTGAAAAACCGGCAACACTTGCTACCAATCCCCAAATTAAACCTAATACAAGTCCAATAATTATTTGCCAATGCAGTCGCTTATACCATACTTTTTTCATGCAAAAAACAATTTTGAAGTTATTGCCAGCAATCCACCGATACCCGTAGAAATTGCATTTACAAGATTATTCGAAATATCAATCTCGATATTGAGAATCGGAATTATTACTGAACGTTTATTCTGTTGAAAAAGAGCTCCGAGATACGAATCTATCATGCATCCCAAAAAAGCCGCTATAAATATGACAAGAAAAACCGAAAAATGAAGTGAAAAAACGTAAACACTAACTCCTGAAATTAACGCCCCCGATAATAGTGCTGCAGAAGTCCCTTTTAAACTCACCCCGCCATCAATGCCAGGCTTCACTTTCTTGAAGTTCGTAATTAAATAGGTACCGTTTGAGGCTCTGCTTCCGAGCTCAGTCGCCCATGTATCTGCCGCAGCAGTTGCAATTGTAGCTATAGCTCCAAGCAAAAATATTGAAGCATCAAAAATGGCAGCCAAAACCATAAATAATACCATCCAAAATCCATTGGCCCACACCTGTAACCCGTCTCTTCTAACACTTTGGCTAATATTTTTTTCACGCCATTTTGATCGATCAGAAATAGCAACACTGCTGATAAAAAATAACAACACTACTACTGCTAGCTCCCATCCCCCAAGTCCAAACGCAAAAGTACCAACAACTATGGCTGCAAACATTCCATCAAGGGATAATCCACCGAGAATAAATGCTCCTAATGAAAAGAGAGTTGCCAATAACACACCGAGCAATATACTCCACTGCTGGGTGGAATTAGCTGTAGTGATAAATACGATAACCGCTACAAAAAGGAATAACGCATTCAGCTTCCGATCCATCCGTTCAGGTCAAAAAGATTGTCAAGATGTTTGGGAGGATTCCCGATCATGTTTAAGAATAGCAACAATAACGGCTAGGTAACCACTCATAATAACAATCGGAGAAATATAAAGAGAGATAAAACCCTCTACTTCATTTTCAAGATACATAGCAGAAAAGCCTGCGATTACCAGGAATAATCCCAATGCCAGCACCTTATAATTCCAAGCATCAAAAATCATTGGTTGCTTAGAACTACTACGTCCATGCTTTTGTGATCCCATTGTAATTAATTCAATTTTTAAATTTAGTGACAATGAATACCGTAACGAAAGTAAACCGTATTTCTTTCATCATAATGATGCGACTAAAGTAACGATTGATTTATTGAGCTACAAAAAGTACTCTCTTGGCAGTAAAGAATTATCTGTAATGTGAGGTTTTCTATTATAAAATTGCAGATTTATTTCTATCCTCATCTGTTTCCTATTACAGCGTTATAATTTAAAATCAACTTCTGACTTTTTGTTTTGAATACTATCATTCTTGCATCTGGCAGTCCTAGGCGAAAAAATCTTCTCCGAAAAATTGGCTTTACTTTTGAAATACATTCAAGCAAAGTTAGCGAAGATTACAAGGTCCAATGGTCTCCAACAAAAATTGCTGAAACACTTGCCGTCCGTAAAGCCAAATCTGTAGCTCAAAATTACGGTAATGCCCTAATCATAGGCGCCGATACCATTGTGGCATTTCATGATAAAATTCTGGAAAAACCTACCTCCCATTCAGAGGCTACAACCATGCTACAGCAATTGAGTGGAAAGTCACACCAAGTTTTAACAGGTGTTTCTTTAATAAAAACAGATGCTTCAAATAACATAATAGAAAACACCACGTTTGTGGAAAACACGACTGTTACATTTGGGAATCTCAACTCAACACTTATTGATGCTTACATAGAGACAGAAAAACCAATGGACAAAGCCGGAGCATATGGTATTCAAGATCCCCACGGTGCCCTTTTTGTGAAAGCAATAAATGGAGATTATTATAATGTGATGGGATTTCCGCTTCACAGCTTTTATAATATAATGGCATCGTTTGCACCAGAGCTTCTGTCAGAACAAAAACTTTATCAGTAGTCCCATGGCTCTTAAATCCATCATCAAAAATATTTTACTACTTATTTTCTTTTTGATTGGAGGACTTTGCCAACAGACAGCTATTGCCCAGCATAGCGATCGTTATTTTCAAGCGGACAAACTATTAAATCAACAAAAATTTGATGAGGCAGCCAACCTGTTTGAAGAGCTATATAATAAAGAACCTCACCGATACCTTTATTTAAGCAAACTTACGGAAAGTCTTATTAATCTTAAGCAGTACGAAAAAGCAATTGCCATAACCGAACAGGCGGTGCAGGATGGTAGACACCAACCACAGGCAAAAATAAGATTGG
>JBEPWP010000018.1:0-16670 GCA_041642355.1 Fodinibius sp.
TCAACCTACTCCAGGCGGTGGGCAACAGGTGGTGAACGTCCAACAAACCGATCGGTTGACTTTCTTCAATCCTAAAGGAGGACTAACGTATAATTTTAAGGATAATCAGCGAGTGTATGCATCTATGAGTGTGGGCAATAAGGAACCGACACGAGATGAATATGTAAACTCAACACCAGATAATCGTCCTGTGCACGAAACGCTCTACGATTGGGAGGCCGGTTACAAAGGTAATTTCAATCGTTTTTTCGTGGAAGCGAATCTGTACTATATGGACTACAAGAATCAACTCATCCTAACGGGAGAAATTAATGATGTTGGAGCTTATATTCGTCAAAATGTGCCTGACAGTTACCGAGCCGGAGTTGAACTACAGGCCGGTATTCAACTTCTTGAAAGCCTCGAATGGTCTGGTAATGCAACGTTAAGTCGCAATAAAATCGAGGAGTATACCTACTATCTTGATAACTATGATACCGGCGGACAGCAAGCAACTACTTATACTGATTCGGATATTGCCTTTTCGCCTAACTTTATCGGAAATTCAAAACTGCAGTTTAATCATAATGGATTTTCGGCGGCCGTGAACACCAAGTATGTCTCGAAACAATATTTGGATAATACCCAGGCTGAAAGCAGATCGCTTGATCCATACTTGGTAAACGATTTGCAGATAAGTTATGATTGGAGTACATCACCTCTTTTAAATAACCTCGAGGCAGCGTTGAAAGTGAATAATATTTTTAACGAGATGTATGAATCAAATGGTTATACCTATGGATATATAGCGGGCGGAGAGCAACAATTTTTTAATTACTATTATCCACAGGCTGGACGCAATATTATGCTGCAGCTGTCGTTTAATTTTTAGATAGTTATGTTTTAGTTGATTAGTTAAAAGGTGGGTCGGCAGACCCACCTTTTACTTTTTGAAAAGAATTAGCTTTCCTGCTTGGTTTCTGTAAAAAACGTCAAGTCTTCCTCTTTCTTTCTACGACTTGTTGATGTAGCCTCTGCTTTACTGTCAATAACTTGAATAAAGATGGCACCGGTAATAATAAATATGGCAGAAATTATTTCTAGTGAATTGGGATTTTCACCTATACTGAGCCAAGCGATAACCAAAGCAGCAATAGGCACCATATTCCCATAGAGTACCACCTGTGTTGGTCCCAGTATTTTTAATGCTCTAACTTTTACCCATTGACCAACGCCAACCCCAATGGCTCCACCGGCTAAAATGGCGATCCAGGTCCACAATCCAAGCGATAGCCAAGTGACTTCTACCAAATCAGGTGTAGCAATCAGGATATATAATGAGCCGCCAATAGCAGTTCGTAACGCAACGATAGATACAGATCCGTACTCTCTTGCCAACGGTTTTATAGCATGCAGCTCAATAACAGTAAGGGCCAATGCAATTATCAGGATGAGATCGCCCAGCCAATAACCCTGTTCCGGACGTAATCCGTCCCATGCTAAAATGACGGTTCCTACGACGGCAAGCAAAACACCGGCATAGCCAAATTTGCCCATCTGTTCGGTACTAAATAAATAGCCAATGCCAGTACTGATCGCAGGTCCGAGCGCCAGCCAGAGCGATGCACGTGCACCATGTGTTAGTCCTAATCCCTCAATTCCCAGCCAAGGTGCTAGCGTAGCACCAATCACAGAAACGAACAGTAGGCGTGGCCAGTGATCCTTCTTTATATTAGGTAAAAAAGAAACCTTACCCGAGGTATTTTTGCATTCGGTCCGGTATTGCAAGTACATTACTAAAAACATTGCAATACCTCCCATTGCAAAGCGTGAGACGCTAAACGAAATGGGAGACATTTCGTTTAGGGCAATTTCGGCCAGTATGAAATTGGCGCCCCAAAAGAACACAAATAACACTAGTAGGCCGTGGTGGGGTAAAGCTTCCCCGCTTATGGATGATTTAAGTGGATTAGAATTCGAAATAATGTGCTATATCTTAATTGTAAAAGGTACTTTAGTGGTTTCCCAGTGTAATACAACCGTTGCGGACTCTGTATCAACGTCCTCAAAAAAGAACAGCAATCGCTCGATATGGTTGGCTTGCTGAGGTTCGACTGTAAATCGCAATACATCTTTTGATTTGTCGTATTGGGTACCCCAAGAAAGGTTAGAATTGATAATAATGGTCCATTCCTCTTTACCGGGAATTGTATAGAGTGAGTAGGTTCCGGCTTCTAAATGGTTACCTTCAATGGATACATCATCAGAAATTACCAATGCAGTAGATTCGTTGGCCCCAGTTCTCCAAACTTCGCCGTAGGGCACCAAGTCTCCAAAAATTGTTCGATCGTTGACAGCTGGTCGGCCATAAGTGATGGTAATATCAGTTGTGCCAATGGTTTGGCTTACTGTAGCATTGGGACTCATTCGCGGTTTTTCATTACCACGTTCTTGAGCGAAGGCCGTTGTTGAAAGAAAAGATAACAAGCATGCAATAATCGATATCTTGATAAAAGCGGTTTTTATAATCCTCATAGCACTATTGGTTTAATCATGATTGATGGTACACAATTTTTTAACTCAAAATAGTGAAAGTTCGCTTATAGTTAGTTAAAGTTTTGTGCTTATACAAATGATCACAAGATCGTGTTAAATATTATTATTAATGTTTATTAATTCATTTAATAGCTTTCTAAAAAGGGATAAAATCCTTATATAATCAGGAATAAATGGTTTTAGTGATTTTTTAAAAAGTAATCGGGTACGGTAAAAGCAATGGAGAAAAAGTCAGGGGTACGATCCCGTTTTTCCAAAGATATTGAAGAGCTCTTCAGTAGTGGAACGGTTATTTTATTTACTTGTGAAACAACTGCTGATTTCCCCATTCTTTCTGTCAGTCGAAATGTGGAAAACATTTTAGGATTTCCACCCACCTACTTCAAAGAGCATGAGAATGGCTGGTCAGATCGCATTCATCCTGATGATAAAGAAGCTGTTTTTGCCCAATTCACAAAAATTATCGAAGAGGGCGGAGGTGCAATCAACGAGTATCGTTTTAAGACCAAAAGGGGAGATTATATTTGGTTGCGTGATGAAATTAAAGTAATCAAAACCAAGGATGGAGAAGAACTAATTTATGGGTCATCGATAGATATTACTGACCGGAAAAAAGCAGAAATAACACTTAAAGAAAATAAAACCGAAGAGCTGAAACAGGAGATTGCCCGTCGCAAAAAGGCTGAAAAGAAGTTACAGAAGCGCCTTGAATATGAGAAAGTAATCTCTCAATGTTCAAAATTATTGCTCGAGAGTAATTCTTCGGAAGCAATAAAAAAGAGTTTAGAATTACTCCAGAATGTTACCTCCGCCGATCGTATTTTTCTTTACAAGAATAAAGAAATTGATAATGAGCTGTACCTGGATCCGGTATTGGAAGTAACCGGGAATGGGGTTGATCCCATCGTTGAAAACCTGGATCGGAGATTTAAATATTCCGATGTCCCTTGGTTGCATGAGCAATTATCATCTCTGCAAAAAATCCATGCCCAGGTTAATGAATTGCCTGAACCCGAACAATCCATTTTAAAAAATCAGCAGGTAGAGTCAATTTTGGTTATTCCCTTTACCGTTGAAAATGAATGGAAAGGCTATATCGGTTTTGCGGATACGGAAGAGAAACGAAAATGGGATGAGGAAGAGATTTCGCTACTGGAAACCGTCTCCCGGATTATAGCCGCTTTTGAGAAACGAAAAGTTATTGAGGAATCGCTGGTACAGCAGCGGAATTATACCAAGACCATTTTAGATAGTTTGCCGAGCATCTATCTATTGATGGATGAAAATTTCCAGTTTGTAGAATGGAATAGTTATGCCGAGCGTTATACTGGTTATTCGGGGGATGAGCTTAAATCAAAAACCGCTTATGATCTGATTAGTCCCGAACATCATGAATTATTAGAGGAAGCAGTACAACGGGTAAGGAAGAAGAGAGGACAAGGGACAGAATTAGATTTATTGACAAAGTCAGGGGAAACGAAACCTTTTTTCTGGCGTGGTTATTTTATAGAGTTCAATGATGAGGAGTTTTTCTTGTGTATCGGGATTGATATTACGCAGCAAAAAGAGATACAAAAGGCTTTGGAAGAGGAAAAAAAGTTTACGGAAGGGCTTATAGAGAGCTTGCCCGGGATTTTTTATACCCTTGATGATCAAGGCAATTATATTCGATGGAACGAAAAGTTTGAGCAAGAGTTAGGGTATAGCGGTGATGAAATTGAAATGATGGCTCCTGCTGATTTTTATACTGCTAAAGAATTTTCAAGAATTTCTGAGGCTATTGAGGAAGCTTTTGTCGGTGGAAGTAGCATGTTAGAGGCAAAGATAAAAACGAAATCTGGCAAGGAGATTCCCTATTTACTTACAGCAAATTTTGTTGAGCAGAATGGCAAAAAGTTCATAACAGGAGTTGGTCATGATATCTCCGATGAAATAGAGGCGCGTGAGAAGCTGCGAAAAAGTGAAAAATTATTCCGAAGCCTTTTTTTAAATGCACCGGCTGGCATTGTTATGGTTGGACCTGAAAATAAGGTCTTGGATATCAACGAAAGTTTCGAAAATATGTTTGGGTTCAATAAAAAAGAACTTAAAGGTAAAGACATCGATACATTTCTTGTGCCGGAAAAAGAACGGGGAAAGGCGCCCCGAATGCCGCTGAAGGAGTACGCTTTTGAAAGCTTTCATAGAGAGGCCAAGCGCCTGACTAAGGACGGAGACCCTATTGACGTATTTATTGCAGCTATACCGGTATATATTGATGATGAACCCATTGCCGGTTTTGGTATGTACATCGATATCACGGAAGAGAAAAAATATGAGCAGGAGATTTCGAGTTCGCTGAAAGAGAAGAAAGTGATGTTAAAAGAAATACATCACAGAGTTAAGAATAACCTGGCGATCGTTTCAGGACTGCTCCAGCTTCAGATGTATGAGTCGGATGATCCTTTAATTCATGATACCCTGAAGGAGAGTGAACGTCGTATACAAACGATGGCGCTTATCCACGAGCAACTCTACAATTCAGATAGTTTGGGTAGCATTTCTTGTGATAAATATATAGGTGATCTCGTAGAGACAATTCGCAATACCATCGGTTCTGATCAAAATGTCGTGGTGAATACTGATATTGAAAGCATCGAGATGGATATTAATCAGGCGGTGCCATTTGCGTTGTTGGTGAACGAAGTCGTTACCAACTCGTTTAAATATGCCTTTGAGGGTAAAAATAACAGTAATAACACTATAGCTATCCGAGTAACGGAAGAGAATGGAGATGTTTATGCCCGGTTAAGTGATAACGGAACAGGGCTACCCGATGATTTAGACCCTGAAGTGAGTGATACGCTGGGGATGAGTTTGATTAATAATTTTGCCCGGCAGTTAGAAGCGGAATGGGAGATGGGTTCTGAAAATGGTACTTATGTGAATCTCCACTTTGCTATCGAGAACAGTGGGTAGAATGCCTAAGAGGTTAATTTGGAATGGTGTCTGCCAAAGTTATTCATTGACGTTCTTTTTTAGCAAATGCGAGAAGTCTTTCCTAAACTTTTTAAGCTTAGGCGCAATTATCACCTGACAATAGCCCGCATTGGGATTGTTTTTATAATAATTTTGATGATAATTATCTGCCACAGAATAGTTTGTAAGTGGTTCTATTTCAGTCACAATGGGGTCTTCCCAAAGGTCAGACTTATCGGTCTTTTCAAGTGACTTTTCCGCAATTTCTTTCTGTCTATCATTATGATAAAAAATTGCTGACCGGTATTGCGGGCCTACATCGGCGCCTTGCCGGTTTTTTGTTGTGGGATTGTGCGTGTGCCAGAAAACCTCAAGAAGCTGTTCATATGAAATGACAGAAGGATCGAATCTGATACGTGCAACCTCGGCATGGCCAGTCTGTCCCGATGAAACCTGACGATAGCTGGGATTGGAAATTTTGCCACCGGCATAGCCCGCAACAGCTGACTTTACACCTTTAACTTCTTCAAAAACGGCTTCAACGCACCAAAAACAGCCGGCGCCAAAGGTAGCTTCTTCCATAGATGTTGAACTCATGGTCTCTGTAGAGTTGTTTGGCTGAGCCTGTGATACAGCTAATGATAGTATGAAAAAAATTACAGCTGTAAACAGTAATCTCGTTATGTTAATTATTTGTGTTTTATGTGTATTCATGTTTGCTCTGGATTAAGTACACATGTTAACACAAAAGGAGTGCCAACCGTTTACAAAAATACAAGTAGCATAAAAATCTACTTGCGAATTTCCTCATAAGCTTCAATAAATTCGTCCGGAGTATGTTTGCTTATGATAGTTGAAATAGCTTCCAGCGGAAGGTCAGTTACCATGTTAAAGCGAAGGCAAGAGCGCCCCATATCCATTTTTTTGCCAGCCTTTTCAAATTCTTCTTCCAGCCATTCCTGGAGTTCCTCATCCTGGTATACCGACATCAGGTAAAGAGCATTGTGATTTTGTTGTGCGGCCAAACCGATGTAATTGAGCGGTTGGTTGTTGTAGGTGTCAGGGTATTTTTCGAGCGGGATTTCATAGCTTATCATTCCCCAGTTGATCGTTTCTTCATAGCCATCGGGAAGATTCTCAAGAATTAATTCCCGTATTTCTTCAATTGGTTCTCTGCGATATTCGGGAAGTTCTTCGATATATTCTTCTACAGTTTGAGCCATATTCTTTGCCATGACAGAAATTCTCTTAGTTAATTATTGGAAATTAATATCTATAAAAATTATTGAGGAAATCTGATATACTTGTTCTAGTATTTCATCTTAAATAGGTTTTGTATCATATATACACCTATTTAATCTGCACGTAATATAAGTGCTATAAATGCCAATTTCCGCCCCTAAAAAGCCAGCATAAAATTGGAGGATATCTAAACGATTTTCTCTTCAAAAACCTTATGGATATGCACTGAAAAAGTATATAACAAGCTATTAAAAGAGCAAAAAATATTATTATGAAATATCGATATTTAGGTAGATCAGGACTTAAAGTATCTGAACTTTCATTTGGGTCGTGGGTCACGTTTGGAGATCAGATTGATGAAGATGTGGCGTACGAATCAATGAAAGAAGCTTATGATGCCGGCGTTAACTTCTTTGACAATGCGGAGGTGTATGCCGAAGGTCAGTCAGAAATTATGATGGGCAATATCATCCAAAAGGCGGGATGGAAGCGTACTGACCTTGTACTGTCTACAAAAATATTTTGGGGCGGTGAAGGACCCAACGACCAGGGACTTTCATTCAAGCACATTAAGGAAGGTACCGAAGCAGCATTGGAGCGACTACAAACCGACTATGTGGATCTTATTTTCTGCCATCGTCCAGATAAACATACGCCTATTGAGGAAACGGTTTGGGGCATGAATCAGATGATTAAAGAAGGCAAAGCACTTTATTGGGGAACAAGTGAATGGTCGGCGCGACAAATTCGTCAAGCCTATGATATAGCTCGACAGGAGCACCTCCGGCCCCCACTGATGGACCAGCCCCAGTATAATATGTTTCGGCGCGAAAAGGTCGAACAAGAATTTGCTCCACTTTATGATGAAATTGGATTGGGTACGACCATTTGGAGCCCGTTGGCAAGTGGATTATTAACGGGCAAGTATAATGATGGTGTCCCAGAAGGGAGTCGATTGTCCCTTGAAAAATATGATTGGTTGCGCGAAAAGTTGCTGGAGACAGAAGAGGGACGCCAAAAGTTAAATAAAGTGAAGAAATTAGCTGAAGTAGCTGATGGGGCGGGAATTGTTATGCCGCATTTTGCTTTAGCTTGGTGTCTGAAAAATGAAAATGTAAGCACTGTAATTACCGGAGCTTCAAAACCGGAGCAGGTATCACAAAACATGAAAGCTGTAGAAGTAGTTGACCAAATGACACCGGATATAATGGGTCGGATTGAAGAAATCCTCGATAATAAGCCAGAACCGGAAACAAATTTTAGAAAAGACTAAAGGTTTCGGTAATCTCTAATTATATGTCTGTGCCCGGAGATAAACTCCGGGCATTATTTTTTAAAAATGATATCCCATATTCAATTTTACTGCGTAGCTGCCGCTGAGATTCGGCGTAGAAAATTCAACTTCAATAGGACCTGCGATCGAGGTTGCCCCTAAAGAGAGGGAGTATCCCGTTTCCAACCGTTCTTTATCTAAGTTAAATGTCCATTGATTGGATAGATGAGCTAGATTCATGCCGCCACTGAGATAGAAATTTTTAGACAGTTTTAACTGAAGTTCCGAGCGAAGTGCTTTAATATTAGCTGCCCGAAGTTGCTGCGTGGGATGTCCCATAAATGGCAGTTGTTTTAGTTCAAAAACGGGATTTTGCGATAACCCACCGGCATAATAATAGTAGTGGAGTGGTAAGTCCGTAGTAGAAGAATATCCGGCGAATAGTTCACTTGAAAAGTTCACGCCGTTAATGAGCTCTAAGGTAGAGAGCCATCTTCCAGACGTTTGAAAAAAGGTTGTTGAACTTCCCCACATAGGATCCGAAATTTCTGTACTTAGACTAAGGGCTTGCCCTTTTGTAGGAAAATAAGGACGATTAAGTGTATTAAAGTCAAAGGTTAAGAATGGATTGAGTAAAAAGTTGATATTGCCCAATACTAGGGTATTTCCAATAGCTTCATTTAGATTATATAATTCCGTTTCAAGACCGATTTCAAGATCTGCACGCTGCCACAGTTGCATTTCCCCAGATGATGTCAGCGTCAGCTTTTCAACATCAACACTTGATAAAGCCTGATCTTGGTTATAGTAGTTGATTGGAGAACGTTGCAGCTTGAGTCCACCTTGCATATGAATGAGGGGGGCAAGGCTAACGGGAATACTGTATTGTGAGGTAAGCTCTAAAATTTCTCCGGCCCTTAATTGGACTGTTAGGCGGTCGTTCCAGAAGAAGTTATCGGTAAATGAGGCTCCAAACAATAATGCCGCTTTATATTGGCTGTCGTATCGCATGCTAAGCCCAACTATTTCTTGTTCCTTATGCTGAAACTCCAAAGCAAGTTGGTTGCCTTTGGCCATATGATTTGTTTGCAGTCGATACGATATTTGGCTAAAAAGTCCTGAGTTATAAAGTCGGTTAATCTTATTTTCTAGCTGAGAGAGGGTAAGTTTTTCGGGCAGTTCTATATCTAGGGCCAAAAAGACTTGCTGCTGTTGAATTAATCCCGATAGGTTTTTGAAAGAGATATCAGAGATAAGGATGCTATCTTGCCGTGTTGTGTTAATCGGTTTGAACTTCGGGGGTGAGGTATTTCGGGTTGCCAGTTCTTCTTTAATTTTTGGTAGTGCCTTGCGAGCGGCTTCTTCTCCACGGCGGATAATTTCTGCAGTTTGTTCATAACTGAAAGTGGAAAAGTTGCTTATATCGGGTCGGATATAGATATCTGTTTTTTTCTTTTGGATACTGTCTGACTCTATTTGATGAAATCCCACCGACTGAAAAAGAATGTCGACAAACGTTTTAAGGCTGTCGAGCTCTCTGATGGGTTCGCCTACATCTGAAGCAATAACAAAGTCGGCACCAAGCTTTTGGACGTCTTCAACTGGAATATTCCTGGCAACCCCACCATCAATATAGGTTTCTCCTTCAATTTTAACGGGTTTAAAAATACTGGGTATAGCAATACTGGCCCGCACAACATCAGGCAGATATCCAGTGGAAAAGGTTTGGGGTTCGCCCGTAGCTAAATTTGTTGCAACTGCAGAAAAGGGGATAGGGAGTTTCGTGAAATCTCTAGTGTCATGAAAAGGGAGCATCAAACGGTACAAAAGCATAGATATATTCTGCCCGTCAATAAGGCCGGTGGGTAGCGATATTTTTCGGTCTTCAAAAGGAAAAGTGACAAGGTAGGTATCTCTCTTTAAAATACTGTTTGAAATTTGTTGTGGATTTATTTGGTAGCTGTCGTTTAATAGGATATTCCAGTTGGTGGTAAGCGCAATGTTTTCGATCTCCTGCGGAGAATATCCAACAGCATATAGTGAACCAACAATCGCTCCCATGCTGGTGCCACTGACCATGTGGACGGGAATACCTTCCTCCTCAAGCACTTTGAGCACGCCGATATGGGCAAAGCCCTTGGCTCCACCACCACTTAAAGCAAGTCCCAGCTTTATCTCATCTTGGTCAGAAGGAGTTTCCGACATCTGCTGATTTTGCTGTGCTATTCCCGAAAATGGGATTACTAAAAGAAGTATTAGCAGCAAGGTCCCGAATATGTTAAACTTGGTACTTATTAGCCCTGTCATACAAAGTGAATTTGGTGCATTTAATTGGAGCTAAATATATGATAATGAAAAGTGATCAACGAACAAGTAGATGATCAATATATGAAACATGTTTTATGCAAGAATTTTAGGCAGGTTAATTGCTAACAGCAAACTTCTAAAAAGGATTTTTTTATTACATAAGTTTACTGCCAATAGGAATGTTTTTGTCTGGTACGGCAAGAACCACACCATCATTATTTCTGTGGAAACCAGTGATGAGGCATTCTGATATAAATGGTCCTATTTGCTTGGGAGGAAGATTTACGACGCCGATAACTTGTTTGTCAATAAGGTCTGCTGGTAAATACAGATCAGTGATTTGGGCACTACTTTTTTTAATACCTATCTCTTCTCCAAAATCTACCCAAAGTTTGTATGCTGGTTTATTTGCTTCCGGAAATGGTTCAGCTCTGATGACAGTTCCAACTCTGAGTTCTACCTTTTCGAATTGCTTCCAACTAATTGTTTGTAATGCCATTCTATAAATTTATTTATGATCAGATTTCGAAGTCAATATGTGGTGTGTTCAATGTAATTGAAAGAGAGCATTTTATCTGTAAGGGATGGATACTTATGAAAGTCCTAAGGGATTTGGTTTCATAAAAAGGGAACAAATAATAAAAGACGCCTTTTAATAGTATGAATGTATCAAAGTATTAAAACCGAATACCAAATAATGATTTTACCCCAAAAGCTTTTCCCCTTCTCGCTAATTATTTCGCTTTTTTTAATGATGATATTCGCCGGGTGTGACGGTAACGAAAAGAGCGGAGGAGAAGAAGTTGAGGTGAATCTCATTGAAGCTACAACAGAAGTGCCTTCTAAAATCAGATTATTTTTCAAAGTAGATCTGGGGGAAGAGCATCAGTTTACCACACTTGAGCCTTCAGATTTTGAGATATATGAAGATGGCTCCCAGATATCACGACTCGAATCGCAGGCTGATATTCAAAGAGAGAGCGGAGATTTCTTGTATTCTTCTATTTTGATGCTGGATCTTAGCGGAAGCATACTGAACAATGCAGATCTACCCAAATTAAAAGAGGCAGCTACTACCTTTATTGATCGAACAATGCCGGAGGAAGGGGAAAGTCTTTACGGAACCCAGGAAATGGCTGTATATTGGTTTGATGGTGAGGAAAATGTACATCCCTTGGTATCATATACCCATGAAGGTGATAGTATAATTAGCGGTATAGAATCAATTGATGAAAATATTAGTGATGATGTATCTACAAACCTGAATGGAGCTGTCATTCAGGGGTTGTCAATAATGGATGATCGTGTGTTGGAGATTAGGGAAGGCTCCGATATTGCTACAGCCGGTTCCATGGTGCTTTTCACCGATGGAACTGATCAGGCCGGAAGGGTGGATGCTTCTACCGCTCTTGATTCGGTTAATGCTGCCAGCGATGAATATTCATTGTTTACCATTGGACTCGGAGGGGAAATAGATCAAGAGGTACTGGAAAGTTTTGGAAAAGATGGATTTGAATTGGCCGAAGATTCACTGGCCCTTAATGAAACGTTTCTTGCTGTTGCAGAACGATTGGAGGCAGAATCAAATTCTTATTATGTCTTAGAGTATTGCTCTCCAAAACGTAGTGGCCAACACACCTTGGAATTGCGTGCAATATTTGAGGATAAATTCGGAAGTTTTCGAACTGAATTCTCGGCTGAAGGGTTTACCGGTGGATGTTCAGTTGATTAAAAAAGAGAGGGCGGTGTCCCCCTCTTTTTTTATGAGCAAGTAAATTTAGTGAGTTGAAAATTCGCTCTGGGTTTCAATGCCCTCAGGTCATCCTCAAAAAACTCCTATGATAGGTCGTATTATAACCTAAAACGATCGGAGTATTCTAGGCAAAGTAGCAAAGTGATACCATATCCCACGTGCATAATCAATCCCGCAAGTATATTAAGTACGGGAAACCAGGTATCCATATAAAATAGGCCGAATGACTCTCCGCCTGCCATGGATATTGCGGGTGATACAATGACTGCCGCGACAATTGATATAATGATACCATAAATAATTCCTTGTATCAGCCAACTGCCCGGGAGTTTGTTATCAAGAAAAACTACCCAGATTAAGGCCAATAAAATCCCCCCTATATAATAGGCTGTATTTCCCCAGAGAATACTGTAAGGATCCTGTTCATGAATGTGGTTGAAAATTTCTTTTAGCATATATCCCACATCAATGACAGGAAGACCAATGCCGCTTGATAGAAATGCAAGCATTGACATCATGAATGTAGCAATGAGTCCAGCAATAACCGTTTCAGAAAAAGAATATGTGCGATCCATAATAAATATACCCAACGTAATTGGTTGAAAAGTGTATTTATATATAGATAGTATGATTCATAGAAACAAATGGAAAGTTGTGCTACTTAGAAAATTACTGGTAGACTTCTTCATAAGTTTAAAGCATTGAAAAATGCTAGTGAGATTTTTCTTCTTAAAAAAAACTAAAAAATGTGTAATAAAGATTGGATAAAAAACCTTGCAAACCAGATATTTATAAGCGGTATGTAGTCCTAGAATAGAGTAAATCATTATAATATACCCTTATGTTTTTTTCTTTATATGTTCACATAGCGCTGTTTAGTAATGTGTTAAGGGAGGAGGTATTAGCAAAATTCTTCTAAAAGTAAGGAAACAGAGAAGGAAGAAAGTTTAGAAGATCACATCTCCGACTTTATCCATAACGACATTCGCAACATTGGTCAGGCTTTGATGTTAATATTGAGCGAAGAATAGCAGCCGGTTCCCAGGTCGATACCGTTTGGGAATCCACCATTGGCAATATGGGGCTGTGATCTATGTTTTCGAGGAGCAGACCAAGGGACGTATTGATAGTCTGATTGTTAATTTGTTGAAGTCCTTAAACAATCCTGCTGTTCAAGGAGTAGTGGCCGTATCGGATAGCAAACAACTGGAAAAAGTAAAAGACCATGCTGAGGGTGTTATTGGTCTCCGGGACAATTGACTATAAGGTGGTGCTAGATGTCCACGAAAACCCTGAGTATGTGAATGAGAGTATAAATCAGTTGGACTTAGTACCTGATGGGTTTTGAAATCATACTCTACTATTGAATGACTTATAATTTGCATGAGGAGCTATTGTATAGCAATTGGACAATAAAATTTATTATTTGTAGAGGAATTCCTTTTAGTGAATAATCCCCACAATTATGGGATTAAAATCGTTTTTTCGAGAGCTCAAGAGGCGCAATATCTACCGTGTAGTAGTGGTCTATGGCATCACGGGATGGATACTGGTACAGATAGCTTCCATTGCTGCCAATACGTTTGGGGCACCTACTTGGGTTATGAAGATGATCATTACGTTGATCCTGCTAGGATTCCCAATCGCAATGGTATTAACTTGGGCTTTTGAAGTAACCCCGGAAGGGGTCCAAAAAACGGAAAGTGAAACTGATGGCGCAAAAAATCTCAGCGATGAATACTTTTGGGTGGGTATTTCTATCGTCGTTGTAATTCTATTTGCCGGCTGGTGGTATCTGACGATGGAGCCAACGGCAAACACGAACCCTGCAACACCCAAAAATATTACTGATCGCTCTATTGCTGTGCTACCGCTGAAAAGCGTAAGCGGAAGTGATAAATCTTTACCACTTGCCGAGGGGCTCCACGACGACCTATTGACCCGACTGGCTAATGTTTCTGATCTCAAAGTAATTTCCAGAACATCTGTCGAAAAATTCCAAGGGAGTGAGTTAACCCTCCCTGCTATTGCTGATAGCCTTGGAGTTAAATGGATTATGGAAGGAAATGTGCAAAAGGGCGGTTCCAAAGTACAAATTAACGCGCAACTTATTGATCCCTCCACTGATACCCACATCTGGGCGGGCACATATCAGCGTGACCTAAATCCCGAGGATATTTTTGCCATTCAGGGTGCTATCGCCCGAGAAATAACGAATGCATTGCAAGTGAAACTCTCTGCAGGAGAACAGGATCGGATAGCTGGCGCACCAGCTGGAGATCTTGAGGCGTACGGGCTTTATGCTCAAGGTCGGCAAGAACTGGCTCAACGGACATATGGGATAGATGAACATGTAAAAAAAGCGGTAGACTACTTTCATCGCGCGATCAAGATAGATTCAACCTTTGCTCTGGCGTGGTCAGGCCTTGCGGATGCCGCGGCAAGTTACTATGGAACACATCCAGATACTCTTTCTTTTTTGCCGGTTGATCAAGAAACGGCAGCAGAGAGAGCCTTGGAATTAAATCCTAATTTAGCTGAGGCACATACTTCTATGGCCCATGTAAAGCTTATAAACATGAATGCTCCAGCAGCACGACGACAACTTGAACAAGCAGTCGAGCTTAAACCAAGCTATTGGGAGGCCCATCACCTACTAGGTGAATTGTATTACAAGATTATGCGCCCTGAGCAGGCGTTAAATCATATAAAAATTGCTACCGAGCTCAACCCTCAACATACTCGGGCTCGCCACCTGCTTTACGATGCTTACAATTCCATAGGAGAACCAGAGAAAAGTCTTGAAGAAGCCCGCCTTCAAAAAAAGATGGGACTTGAACGTGCCGTAGCGATTGGTGGTGAGGTACGAGCTCTTATGGACCTAAAAAAATATGAACAAGCCCAAAAGCTTGCAGAAGAAAATATGGAAACAATTATGGGGCCTTGGTTTAAAGCCTACTTAGTACAAATTACGGCTGCGCAAGGAGACACACTTGCTGCTCAGAATTATCTTAACAAGCTAGAGACTGTCAACGTAGCTCCCCGTTATCTGGCATGGGGATATTGGGGCCTTGGGAAAACACAGAAAGCGATTGAGACCTACCAGCAGCTAGAAGCAAGTGACTGGGAATATTTTGGAGCTATGGATGGATTGCGCAGACTTGGAGAAAACTATCCAGATGTACAACAAAGGCCTGAGTACAAAAAATTAATACGGGATTTTTATACTGCTTGGGGATTAAATCCCGATGGAAGTTTTCCTAAATAAAACCACTCCATTCACCCTTTTAGGCAATTTGTTTTACCATTAGAAAAGCCGTAAAATAATTAGCTCTTGCGAGCCAACACTTTACGGCTAATATCGCACTTCTTAAAGTGCCCTGGACTAGAGTCGAACTAGCACTCCCAAAATGGGAACTGACCCCTCAAGCCAGCGCGTCTACCAATTCCGCCACCAGGGCAAAGGACAATTTTGCAAGGCCTCAAATATAGGAGTTAATCCCGATAATTTGAAACAAAAAATTACGAAAATACAGCGTTATTATTCGCCGAGCTGTTCTTTAACGTATTCGTTATTCGGATCCATCTTATTGGCCTGCTGATAGAATCCCATAGCTTTTTCGTCTTGCCCGGCGCGCTGTAGAAGATCGCCCATCAAAATCCAGTTTTCAACATCCTGTGGATTTTCCTTAATACGATTAAGCAGGTATTCATTGGCCTTAGCGGCTTCTCCATTCATAATCATGTGCAACACTTTATTTCGGTGTGCAGCCGGAGAATCATCAAGATCGATAGCTTTGTTAAAGTCTTCGATCGCCTCATCAAGGTTTTCGAGTTGCATATTGGCAAAGCCACGTAAATTATAGTAGCCGCTGTTTTCATCCTCCAGGTCAATGGCTTTTTCCAGTGCTTCAATACTTTTTTCCCATTGATTGAGCTTTTGAAATACCAAGCCCTCTAAATGAAACCCGTCAGAATATTTAGGTTCCTTTTTTTGAAGCTGATGAGCAATATCAAGCGCATGGTCAAAGTCGCCCTCGTGCAATAGCGATAGTCCTTCTTCAAGCTGATCTTCGTAATTCATGAGAAATAGCTACTTTCGTGGTTAACAGTAAGTTCAATAATGCCTCGAAAGATAAGGAATGTTGAAGCGTTAATCAGATGATTTTGAGGTTGTTTTTTCTTCATCGGTGATATCCTCAAACTCAGCTTCTTCAATTTGATCAAACTGCTTTTTGGAACTATTAGAGGATTGCGAATTTCGGTTTTGCTGGTTTTGTTGCTGCTGATACATCTGATAAAAAAAGTTAGATCCTTCCCTGTTTTTCTTTTTAGAATCGGAAGACAGAAAAAGTCGACTGATGACCTTAATGAGAAGATACATCAGCAAAAAGAATAAAAGAGTGCGAAAAATCATTACTATTAGTCGGTGATGTGAATATGCGTGTTACCGCGTATAGGCTGATTGAAAATTTGTTCTTCTATGTAATCTAAGTGTTTTTCGTTACTAACGAAATCAATCTCTGATGTATTAATGATCATCAGGGGTGATTTATTGTAATGATGAAAGAAATGATTGTAAGCGTCGCTAAGTTCCTGCAG
>JBEPWP010000019.1:0-16627 GCA_041642355.1 Fodinibius sp.
GGCGGCTGATCTTCTCGAGGATCAATAATAAATCTGAAATTATTCTTATTTGTCAATCCTGCGCTATCACGCATCGTAAAAGAAATTGTATCAACAGTACCAACCTTTGTTTTTATAGAAAAAAGCTTGTCTCGGGTTGTATCTCTATTCACCGAAAGCGTATCGTTAAGATTAGAACTGATGTAGTGCAGCTTCGATAATGTTTTATTAGCAAGGGCCTTCATTTCAATTGTAGAACCCTGGTAGGCTTGAATTTTTGAGAATGGATAACTGTAGGAGCTGGAATCAAGCTGAGTGTAGCGCGGAGGAATTATATTTAAGGTTAATTGTTCAAAACGGGGACGAAGTTGCACGTTGATATCAAATAACTTGCTCTCAAAACCGTCCATGGTTATATAATAGCTGCCATCAGTTGTTAGTGAGATGGGAGCAAATGAAGCACTGTTATCTTCCAGAGTTTCTGGACTTCGTTTCCGATAGTTTTCTTCGATATCCGTTTTAAATGCTAGCAGTAAATTATCTGGTGTCTCATCCTGGAAGCGAATGGTGGGCGAAAAAGCATTTCCATGCTCAAGAGTTAAGGAGCTGGGCTCAATAATGTAGTTATAGGGATTAGGAGGAGAGTAAGAAGTCCACGGATTGGCTAATCGTTCAATAACTGTGGGATGGGATACCGTTAATCCCGATAATAGAATAAAACCACACATCGCGCCTAGCGCGGCTCGCTTATATAATTGATGTAGGGGATGTACATTGACGAACTCTTTTAATTTTTTATCAAGAGTTTCGACATTAAGATTTGCTATATTTTGCTTAATAGCAGCGTGATGAAGGGAGCCAGCATCCGAATTACTATAATATAAATCGAGGGCATCGGCCAGTTCAGGGAGCTGCTCTTTTCTGCTAAACTTATGATAAAATGTTTCAAAAGAGAAGAGCTCGTGTCTGTTATTGAAGAGAGCTGTGGCCCCCAAAGCTGTTGCAAATACTAGTAATAGGGAGGTAATTTTTATGGCAGATGGTAAATAATATCCAGCTTCAAATACCCCAATTATTGTAAGGCCTACTAAAAGAACAGCAGTAAAAATGGCTGCTAAAGCAATATAAAAGTGTCTGAAAAGTGTCCGGTGCCGTAGTTGGAGATTATCAACATACGGTTGGATTAATTTTTCGGTGGATTGGTTTTTACTCATCACTGTTGGCTAAGTAGCAGTGGTATAGAACTGGTTATATAATAGTACGGTTAAATAAACGAAAATATTGGATACTCCAATATCCCAATTATAAAAAACCGTTTATTAAGAACGATGTCGGTTGATATGGGAGGGAATTAGTTAAGCAGAAATATCACTGAGCGTTAATTTTTCATCAACCGTAAATTTCCCACTTTCCTTTTTAACAGTTACCATCTCTTGATCAGCGTCATGTTCCAAGAAGAGATACCAATTTTCTTCTACAGCCAGATTCAAATAACGCTCTTTCTCCTCAAGGGTAGTTACAGGATACATGTCATATCCCATAACCCAAGGCAAGGGCAGATGGATATGTGTTGGAATTAAATCCGCAGCAAAAATAATAGTTTTCTCATTGGCCCTTATTCTGGGTAGTTGCTGGCCAAGCGTATGTCCATTAACGGGCAGGGCATCCAAGCCATTTTCGTATTGATGATGGGCTTCAACCAGATTTAGATGATCCCAATTTTTAATAGGATTGATGTTGTCGGGTAAAAAACTAGCCTTCTCACGAGCATTGGGATCGGTAGCTGTATCCAGTTGTTTTTTGGTCACATGATAGGTAGCATTAGGAAAAGTATGCTTCAAATTTCCATTATCATCATAAAATGTAGTTCCACCACAGTGATCAAAGTGGAGATGGGAGAAGATAATATCCGTAATATCTTCAGGTTTAAATCCGTGTTGATCGAGTGAGCTTAGCAGATCAGAATGTTCATAGTCTAGCTGGTAGATCTTCTCAAATTTTTCATCAAACTTTGTGCCCGACCCATTATCAACTAGGTATACGTTACCAGTATTTTTTGATTCAATGAGAAGGCAACGCATGGCCATGTAGATGCGATTTTTTTCATCAACATCAATATATCGGGACCACAATGTTTTTGGCACTACTCCAAACATTGCTCCACCGTCAAGGCGAAATCTTCCAGCCTCTATGCTATACAATTTAAAGGGTCCAATTGATGTGTAAGAATTTTTCATTGAATCATTGTTGGGTGTTCAAGAGTTTTACGATAGCTATGTGCATAGCCAGCTACTAAAGTTTTTCAAGGAGTTGATTCAGAAATAGGCGAATCTCTTTGAGATCTTTTTTAACGCTCACTGGAATTTCTTGAGATTCTTCCTCTCCATCTTTTTTTAGTACCTGTTGAGCGCCCTCGGTGCTATATTTCTTTTCCTGAATCAGTTCTTTCAGTTTTAATATTGTCTCAATATCATTTTCTTTGTAAACGCGGTTACCGGCTTTGTTTTTCTTGGGATTTAATTCATCAAAAACCGTTTCCCAATAGCGCAACACATGCGCCTCAACCTCGGTAATATCGCTGACTTCGCCTATGGAGTAATAAAGTTTTTTCATAAGAAGACTAAAAGCGTATCTTTATTGCTAATAATACATCATCTGGTGCATTATTTCTAACTCTTTGGCACAAAATATTTAAAAAACATTGCCTGAAAAAGATTCCAACAAATTAGATATAGAATTAAGCATAGTTGTTCCGCTGCTTAACGAAGATGAGTCCATCAGTGAGTTGACCGATAAGGTACATGAGGTATTATCAGGTAAACATACCTATGAATTGATATTTGTTGATGACGGATCAACGGATCAGTCTTGGAATAAAATTCGAAAAATGACGGAGCAATATGAACACGTTTCCGGCATTCAACTACAGCGTAATTATGGTAAAAGTTCGGCCTTACAAGCCGGTTTTGAAAAAGCCACCGGTTATTATGTGGCTACAATGGATGCTGATCTGCAGGATGATCCTAACGAACTTCCCTTGATGTTGCAGAAGCTTAAAGAAGAGAACTTACATTTGGTAAGCGGGTGGAAAAAAGAACGCCACGATCCCGTTTCAAAAACTATACCGTCTCGCTTTTTTAACAAAGTTACCTCATTGGTAACAGGCATTAATCTCAATGATTTCAATTGTGGCTTAAAAGTATATCGTGCCGATGTAATTGAAAATATTTATCTCTATGGGGAGTTGCATCGTTATATTCCCTTTTTAGCCAAGCTTGAGGGATATAATCGAATCGGCGAAAAGGTGGTTAAGCATCACCCTCGAAAATATGGGGAGACTAAATTTGGTATCTCTCGTTTCATGCATGGGTTTTTGGATCTACTGACGCTGCTGTTTGTTAACCGATACCTGCAGCGACCCATGCACTTTTTTGGTACCCTTGGTTTTCTCTTTTTGATTCTAGGAGGAGCTATTAACGCCTATTTGTCTATTGATAAAATATTTTTCGGAGAAGCTATTGGTGATCGTCCGCTGTTGCTACTTGGGGTAATGTTAATGGTTTTGGGTGCTCAGATTTTTTCCATTGGATTTTTGGGCGAACTCATCCAAAAGCGCAATGAAAAGCAACAGAAACCAAACATCAAAGAAACGGTTTAGCTAACGCAATTGGTGGGATAAGTATGTTTAAAACAGGATTTAGTAATTACTAAAACAGTTTTGTAAATGAGTCGTATTGCCTACGATCCGGTTAAAGATCAATTTGCTCAGATCATTCGCCGGTTTCGTTTTCTTCGGACCATCTTTTATAAGATATTGGATCTGTTTTTTCTGCGAAGCTGGTACATTCGCAAATTGTTACGGCAATATGGCTCTGAATTAGATGCCAATGGGGAGTGGAAACTGTTTGATGCAGGCTCGGGATTTGGACAATACGATCGTTTTATTTTACGTCAATTCAACAATGTTAGCGTGAGGGCGGTTGATGTTAAAGAGGATTACCTAGAAGATTCTCGATCTTATTTTAATCGTGAAATTGAATCAGGGCGAATTTCATTTTATCAGGAAGATTTGCTTGAAATTAATTATCAAGAAACCTTTGATTTTGCAATTTGTGTTGATGTGCTCGAGCATATTGAAGAAGATACAAAGGTGATGAAAAATATTAACCGTTCACTAAAGTCTGGCGGATATTTTCTGATGCATTCTCCTTCTATTTATTCCGAAGAAGATGCAGATGGTGACGAGAGTTTCGTTGATGAGCATGCCCGTCCGGGTTATTCCAAAGGTGATATCCGTAAAAAGTTGGAGGACTCTGGTTTTAACGTCGTTGATGTGGCTTACACTTATGGGAATAAAGGACACTTTGCTTGGGAGCTGATCATCAAATATCCCATGCTTTGGCTCAACAAAATTAAGTTGTGGGCATTACCAATAATGGCTATTTATTATATCCCGGTATTACCTCTGAGTCTTCTGCTAATGGCACTGGATATCCGTGATGACAACGAACGCGGTGCTGGAATTTATGCGCTGGCTCAGAAGTGATAAACCGGAAATTCTAGCTGCTTTCGGTTTCAGAGTTTGCGAGAATCGTATTGGATGTTGAACTTTCATTTCCAATCATTATCAACAGGGGTACTTTCGAATAAAATGTCATCTCTTTGGAAAGACTACGGTTCGTTAATTTTTTCCAGAATGATTTTTTATATCGCACCATTGCCAACAAAGAATTCGGACGATCTTCTAAGAATTGGCTGATTTCAGGGAATAAATCTAATTCATATTTGTGATGAAAAGAGATTTTATCAAAGTCGAACTGTACACTGATAAGATCCCGAAATCCCCGAAATTTAATTTCTGATACCATGTTTTTTTGATCGCTTACATGGAGCACATCAACAGATGAATCAAAAAGTTTAGCAAAATCGATACAGTTGGATAGGGCTGTTAAATCCCCCTCCTTGTAATCACTGGTAAAGATAATATTTTTGAAATTATCTAAGTTGCTTCCGGTAGGAATAACCAGTACGGGTACAGGCGATTTTTGAATAAGGCTTGAGGCGACGTTTCCCCAAATAGTATTTCGGTCACTTGTTATGCCCTTTGTCCCCATAACAATAAGATCTGTAGGACGCTCTTTGATTTGGTTGAGTACGGTTTTTATGGGTTGTCCAGTTTGGCTGACTGTTGAGATTTCTAGTTTATTGTATCGGTCACCTTCTAAGGTATTTAAAAACTTCTTGAAGCTTTTTGAACTATTATTGGTAACCTGCTCACGTGTCTTTTCAAAACCAGGTACTGTATCTATGGTTTCTCGAGTGGCATGGAAGAGGGTCAACTTGGCATCTGTTTTTAAAGCAATTTCTGCAGCTAATGGCAATGCTTGTTCAGCATTTGTGGAAAAATCTGTTGGAAAGAAGATGTGATTAATTGCAAAGGCCATAGCTTTAAAATTTGTTAAATAATTGTTGGTTTTATAAAAAATGCAGCCAATTTTTTGGCTTCTCTTTCATATCTGTAATTAAATTAAGTAATTACAAAATAACAGTTAAATAATATTCATAATGTTGGTATAGAAATAACCTTTGTCAGATAAAGCCTCATATCAATTTCATCCTCTAGACTACTTTATCTGTAGGAAAGATTGAATCATATTGCATCTAAAATTTGCCATTATAATTAACATTAAAGCAAAGGCCTTTTATTATGACCGCTCAACCTCACATACTTGTTTTAGGATGTAACTTCGCAGGTTTAACGACAGCACGTTATATACGCGAATATGCTGGTGACGAAGTAAAAATCACCTGTATGGATCGCAAACCTTATCTCACATTTATTCCAAATATCCCCATTGAAGTTTGGAATAATAACAACCCGGAAGGTTCTCTACACTTACCTTTTATTGAATTTCTGGATCGCGATAATATTGATTTTATTCAGGGAGAGGTACAGGGCATAGATGTGGATAAAAAGGCTGTTGATTTTAAGCCGGTTGAACGATCTGGGTCTGCAATGGAGGAAATTGTGTATGATTATCTGGTTATTGCATTGGGTAACAAACTGGCTTTTGATAAAATAGAGGGTTTTGGCAAGTATGGGCATACATTCACAGATACCTATTATGGAGATAAGGTTCGTCGCTATTTGCATAATGGTAGTTATAAAGGTGGGCCTATTGTTATTGGCTCGGATTATTTTGAACAGGGAAAAAGTGATAAGTTACCTGAAATACCCACTGCAGAAGCAGCTTGTGAGGGGCCACCAGTAGAAATATCGTTTTCGATGGCCGAATGGCTTCAAAAGAGGGGGTTAGGTGGACCAGAGAACATTACGTTGTTTACACCCGCTGAGGTGATTGCGGAGGATGCAGGTAAACAAATTTTGGATCAGTTGCTTCCAATGTTTGATGAGATGGGCTATGGCTATAAAGCTAATACTAAAGGTATTAAGCGCTTGTATGAGGATGGAATTGAGTTTGAAGATGGTAGTAGTTTGGAAGCAGAAATGAAAATAATTTTCCCTAATTGGGAAGCTCATGATTTTCTTAAAGGGCTACCTATCTCCGATGATAAAGGTTTTATTGTAACTGACCTTTATATGCGGAATCCTGATTATCCCGAAGTTTTTGCTGTAGGTGATGCAGCATCAATAACAGTTCCAAAAATTGGATCTTTGGGACACATGGAGGCAGAAGTGTTGGCCAAGGTATTGGGACAAGAAGTTGGTGGCTATGATTCGGATAAAAATATTGACCCAATGGAGTTTGAATTAATCTGTATGGGGGATATGGGAGATCATAAAGGTTTTTATATGCACACTGATGAGTGGTGGGGCGGAGATAAAAGTATATTAAAAATGGGATATACACCACATATGCTAAAAATGGGATTTAAGTCAATGTATTATTCAACCGGTGGTAAAATTCCTTCTTGGGGATTACCAATGTCTGAGTTTATAGCAGATCGAACCCTCATTTAATTTTTTAAACTAACGGTCATGATACACACAATGTTAGTAGAAAAGTATAGCAGCTAGGAGTGGATATCCGCAGCCCCGGCATTACGTATACCGTTATGCACCGTCACAATTAGCGACAAGTTATAAACGTCCTTTTGACCAGAAAACTAATAGTTGAGGAGGGGACGGGAGTAGTATTTGCAGTTTTAATGCTCAAACGATAAGGATAAGAAACGGGGGGGAGCTGTTAAAACAAAGTGGTGAGTGAGTTGATAAACTATTTATAGTACAGGTAGAAGACTTATAATGCCGGCAATAGAAATGATTACAATAAGCCAGATTAATTGCTTACTCTTGTTATAACCAGCCCAGAATATAAATAGCCCAGCTTTAACTAGGGTGTTGGTAATAACCGCAATTAAAATTCCTAGAGTCGCTACACTTGGGTCGGTACCCTCCTTGGCCATCCGTGAAAGAGAGAGCGTAATGGCATCGACATCCATGAGTCCCGAAAATAAGGATAGGAGGTAAATACCTTGATCCCCATACCATTTTTCCATGGCAGTAGCCAGTAGTAAAATGATACCCAGCAGAAGTCCGAATTGTAAAGCCGTAAAAAACTGCAGTGGATTTTTTAATTCAATAGGAGGTTGATCGTCTTCCAATTGCAAATGTCTTCGCCAAAGCCAAAATCCACTACCTAAAGTAAGTATCAGCATAGTAGCGAGGGGAATCCATAGGGGATAAAGTAGGCTAGCATTAACAATTGCAACTTCAATACCGACCCGCACAAACATAATCGAAGAAGCTACAAGAACTCCAGCAATGAAAATTCCGCTTGCTATCTTTTTCTGTTGTCGAGCAAATTGTGCAAGACTTAAGGTTACGGCGGTAGATGAAGCCAAACCTCCTGTAATTGCGGTTAACATAGTTCCCTTGTGTTCTCCTAGATACTTGATAAGGATATACCCAATAAAAGATAATCCGGAGATCAGTACGACCATCCACCAAATCCAATGGGGATTGATAGCTTCCCAAGGGCCATAGCCTTTGTTGGGCAACAGGGGCAATAGAATAACGGTGATGATTAACAGTTTTATGCCAGCATATATCTCTTTTACTTCAACTTTGTGTAACCAGTTGTGTAGCGTTGGTTTGAGGCTTAGAAGTGCAATAACAATCACTGTAACGCCAAGAGCATAAACATGATATCCAAAAGCAGCCCAGGAGCTTAGCGTAAAAGTGAGCAGTAGAGCAACTTCAGTAGTGATCCCCAGATCTTTTTCGTCTTCAACTTTGGCCTCTATTACATAAGAAGTAATGACAAGGGCTGCCAGGGCAAGAAAAGCAACAGCAAGAATCCACTCATTTATGAGCTGGCTTACTTCTGTCCAGACGCCACCAAGGAGCCCGACAAGGCTAAAGGTACGAATGCCCGCCACACGGTCGCCTTCGTCTTCTAGTCGTCCGCTCCAACCGCGTTCAATACCGATAAGCAGGCCAATACCAAGCGCTGAGAGCAAGTTCCAAATAACCGTGAAATCGAGATCCATAAATAAATGACTTAATATTTAGATCCGTAATGTATGATTGTATAAGGACTTCTGAAACCAGTACTTAGAATCCGCATATTTATAGAAATAAAAAAGCCTTTGCAAGTATTTAAACCTGCAAAGGCTTTGCTGTACCGCGTACGGGATTCGAACCCGTGCTACCGCCGTGAAAGGGCGGCGTCCTAAACCCCTAGACGAACGCGGCATTTAAAAATCAGTAAAAAAGCCTTGCCGACATTATCAGCAAAGCTACAAAATAAGGCAGAAAGGATACGTTTTTCTTCTATTTTACACAACCTTTAATACCAAAAAAATGGGAGCCCGATGGGATTTGAACCCACGGCCTCCAGGGCCACAACCTGGCGCTCTAACCAGCTGAGCTACGAGCTCCATTTAGTCTTGGAAGTATATTACTACCAATTAATGTAAGTAAAAAAGAACGAGAGTACCGCGTACGGGATTCGAACCCGTGCTACCGCCGTGAAAGGGCGGCGTCCTAAACCCCTAGACGAACGCGGCATAAATATCAATAAAAAGAGGGCTCCAGAGGCGACGGGCGGGATCGAACCGCCGTAGGAGGTTTTGCAGACCTCTGCCTGACCACTCGGCCACGTCGCCTTAAAGGCTTTTCTTGTACGCCCGACAGGACTCGAACCTGTAACCTACTCCTTAGAAGGGAGTTGCTCTAATCCAGTTGAGCTACGGGCGCGCTAACTCAAAGGCAAATTACAAAATCAATACGTCAAACATTCAAGTTTTTACAACTTGATTATGCAATTTGGAAATTGCTAAAAGTCGGGGAGACAGGATTTGAACCTGCGACCCTTCGCTCCCAAAGCGAATGCGCTACCGGACTGCGCTACTCCCCGTTAGAAAGATGTCAAATATAAGGGACTTTACTTCTCAAATCAATTTCAAATCCAATGAAATTTTTATTCGTTCTGTTCTTCCCAAAACTCCCTCAAAAAGCCCATTCCATAGCCAGTAAGCTGGATGAATGTTGCGGCAACACTCAAAAAACCAATCTGTAAATTTGAATATTTCGTAGAAGAATGCCCGAAAATGAGCGAAAAGAATAAAATGAGTGGAATCAAGAGAATCTTAAACAAACTGAAGTTCCAAAAAGGAAGTGTTAAAAACAATAATAAACCGATGATAAAAAGAGTGGGAAGGGTATGAATAAACTTTATTTCGCCCGGATGAAATCGATTAATGTTAATGCGCGCTCGTCCAAAAAAGTGGAGCTGATTAAAAAACTGTTTTAAACTAGTTCTGCGTTTGTGGTATACATAAGCTTCAGGAATGAGTCCTGTTTTAAAGCCATGATTAATAATTCGAATGCTGAATTCGATATCTTCCCCCATCCGCGTAATTTGATAGCCCCTGGTTTGTTCGTAAACTTCTCGTGAAATACCCATATTAAAACTGCGCGGATGAAAGGTGCCTGCATGCTTTTCATTTCCTCTGATTCCTCCCGTGGTTAGGGGAGAGGTCATAGCATAGCTGATGGCTTTTTGGATGGGCGAAAAACTTTTGTGCTCTCGATCTGGGCCGCCGTAGGCATCCAACTTATGTGTATTTAGATAGTAATTTACCGTTTCAAAATAGTGGGATGGGATGAGACAATCCGAATCAAAAACTATGAAGTAGTCACCCTTGGCTCGCTCAAAACCGTAATTTCTACTAAATCCCTGTCCAGAATTTTCTTTGTAATAATAGCGTATGTCAAGTTGATCCTGATACTGTTTTACAATTTCTTCGCAACGTTCTTCGGAACCATCCTCGATAATCAGCGTTTCAAAATCTTGATAGCTTTGTTGCGTTAATGAGTGTAATAGCTCATCGACCTCTTGTGGTCGATTGTATACGGGAATTATGACAGAGAAGAACATAGCTAAGTTTTAATTTTCAAATAGGCCAAATCTACAAATAATATGGTAGAATATTGGATGAATACAGATGAAACTCTGATAAATAATTCCGTTCTTAAGCCTTTAATCTGAATCGTGAAATCTCTCTTTTATGACACCCAAGATGTTCAAGATCTTATTTTTACTTTTATTTCCCACTATGGCTCTGGGACAATCCCTAACTCTATCAGTGGCCGAGCAGACAGCCAGCAATAATACCTCTACATTTATGATTGATGGGAGTAATATTACATTTGGTTCTCAGTCTGTACGGTTTTTAGCCAGTGATACTAAGCAAAACTATGATGTAGTAGGACTTTCATCTGACAATACAATAGTTGCTACATTAAACTGGACCAATCAAGAAGGAGAGATTGTACTCTATAATGCACAAGGGGAAGTCTTAAATGCTTTTTCAACGATTTCTCTAGCTGATGAGACGTCTTTTGGGGTCTATCCTTTCAGTAATGGGAATGCATTACTGCGGGATAAAATTGCCAATTTTACCTTTTATGATACTTTTGGTGAAATTGTAACGAGTATGTCGAGCAGTAGCCAAAGTAAAGAAGGAGAGGCAATTTCTGAAGTAGCTACAAGTGAGTCAGGAAATACGATCGTAATTTATAACCCTAAAATAAAACGTGATGGCCAGTTGGGGTCGAAGGCGCAGGTACGGACCGGGCCCAGCCAGTTTGAGGATATCTTTTTTAGCAGTAATCGATATTTGAAGGATGTAGTAGTATCAAAAGAGGGAAGTTTGATTGCGGCCATTACAGCCAAGCAAGGGACTGATGATCAAGTATTGATTATGGATCGATACGGTAACGAGTTAAATACCATATCAGCGGATGAGGATTTGAGAAGTGTTCGTTTTACTGATGATTTAGAGCAGATTACAATCTTCTCTGGTGGTCGCGTGATGGTTCATAATACCCTTAGCGGTGAAAGTTTGGGGGCTACCAGTTTGCGATCTCCTGTTGTAATTGCTGAATACTTTCCTGCTGATAATTTAATTTTAGTCCTTACAGGCAATTACTCTGACCGTTCCGAGACGTTAAATAATATCGAATTTAGAGCAATTAATTTGGAGCAGCGATCTATTGCAAGCCAAGAATTTTCTGGATCACTTGGATTGAATAAAGCAATTGAGCTGGGGTTGGTCAGAGATGCCAACAATACTTTTACCTTGAAAGGAACAAATAAAACGATCAATATTAGGGCCAATTTTTAGCATAGCTAATTAGTCTAGCTATGCATTTTTAGTGCTTCTTGTTACTGAATAATAGCAAAAAAGAAAGCCTGACAGGTTTTGAGTTTACCTGTCAGGCTTTCTTTAACTAATTAATTAGATGTGTTGTTAGGCTTTAGCTTCAGAAGTGGATTTCTCATCTTCTGAATCATTGCCAGCTTTCTTTTCTTTTTCGGCTTTAATTTCATCATCACTGGTTTCGATATCAGTAGTTTCGTCGGTGTCTGACCAGTCGAAAACAAGACCATCACGAGACTTATTCATTTTGATCTTAATTTGTGTTCCTTCTTCATGTTCAGATTCTAACAGCTCTTCGGCCAGTGGTTCTTCCACATACTTCTGAATAGCACGCTTAAGTGGTCGAGCACCGTATTTCTGATCGAATCCTTTATCACTCAAGAAGTCTTTAGCACCTTTTGTGACTTCAATTTGATACCCAAGGTCACGAATACGTTTAAAGAGATCATCAGAAAGAATATCAATGATCTTGAAGATATCTTCTTTCTCGAGTGCGCGGAAAGTGATGACGTCATCAATACGATTCAGGAACTCAGGATTAAATACCTTTTTTAGAGCATCCTGAATAGTTGACTTCATTTTCTCGTAATCAAAGCTTTTTGCTTCGCTTGAGAAGCCGATACCTTCGCCAAGGTTTCTGATATCACGAGCTCCAATATTAGAAGTCATGATTATGATTGTATTTCTAAAATCTACTTTTCGACCAAGGCTGTCCGTAAGGATACCATCATCCAGAACCTGGAGTAGAATGTTAAAGACATCAGGATGCGCTTTTTCAATTTCATCTAAAAGGACAACGCTATAAGGTTTGCGCCGTACTTTTTCGGTAAGCATACCGCCTTCTTCATATCCTACATAGCCCGGAGGCGCTCCAACGAGTCTTGAAACGGAGAATTTCTCCATGTACTCACTCATATCTATGCGGATTAATGCATCTTCCTTATCAAATAGATACTGGGCAAGCACTTTGGCCATTTCTGTTTTTCCTACCCCGGTAGGGCCAAGGAAAATAAATGAACCTATGGGTCGCTCGGGATCTTTGAGTCCAGCACGAGTTCGCTTAATTGCTTTTGTAAGCTTAACAATAGCTTCATTTTGACCGATAACCTGCTTTGAAAGTTCTTCTTTCATCTTAACCAGTTTCTTGCTTTCGCTCTGGTTAATCTTGCTTACCGGTACACCGCTCATCATGCCAACAACCTGGGCGACGTCCTCTTCTTCAACGTCATAAACAATTTCTTCGGATTCCTTTTCCCACTCTTTCTGTGCTTGCTCAAGTTCTTCAGTGAGGCGTTTTTCCTTATCGCGCAGGCGGGCAGCTTCTTCAAAGCGCTGTTTTTTTACCATCCCATTTTTTTCATTGCTGGTCTTTTCAATTTCCTCTTCCAGATCAATGATATGTTGAGGAACATGGATGTTAGATAAATGAACACGAGCTCCCGCTTCATCAAGTGCATCAATAGCTTTGTCCGGCAAAAAGTGATCCGTAACATATCGATCAGTTAGTTTAACACAGGCTTCAATAGCTTCATCCGAATAGCGGACACTGTGATGTTTCTCGTACTTCTCCTTAATTTGTGATAGAATCTCAACAGTTTCTTCCGGCGTAGTGGGATCAACCATTATTTTTTGGAAACGACGTTCAAGTGCACCGTCTTTTTCGATATGTTGACGATATTCATTGAGGGTGGTTGCCCCAATAGCCTGGACTTCGCCACGTGCAAGAGCTGGCTTTAACATATTTGAAGCATCAAGAGAGCCGCTGGCACCTCCAGCTCCAACAATCGTATGGAGTTCATCGATAAAGAGAATAACATTTTGGGTTTTCTCCAGTTCCCCCATCACTGCTTTGATGCGTTCCTCAAATTGACCGCGGTATTTAGTTCCAGCAACTAATGCTGCAAGGTCCAATGCAACAACCCGCTTATCATACAGTACTCGTGAAACCTTTCGCTCAACAATTCGCGTAGCTAAACCCTCAGCGATAGCTGTTTTACCTACGCCGGGCTCACCGATAAGCACAGGATTATTCTTCTTACGACGGCTTAAGACCTGAGCAACACGCTCAATCTCTTTTTCTCGACCTATAATGGGATCGAGCTTATCATCTTCGGCCAGTTCTGTTAAGTCACGGCCAAAATTGTCAAGTACAGGTGTTTTTGATTTTTCCATTTTCTTTTCTCTAGAGCTTCCGGAGGATTTAGAACCGCCTCCTCCTTTTGAGGATAAACTTGCCGATACAGAACCGGAATCTTTACGATCATCTTCAGAGGATTTTCCTGAAATAATAAGATCTAACTCTTCACGCACAGCATCATATGATACGTTAAATTGTTGAAGTATTTGTGCAGCAATGTTCTCATCATCGCGCAAAAGTGATAGCAATAAGTGTTCAGTACCAATAGTATCACTTTTATATAATTTAGCTTCGAGATAGGTAATACGCAGTACTTTTTCCGCTTGTTTTGTAAGGGGGATATTACCCACTTTTACTGAGCCGCCAGTTCCACGAACAGTATCTTCTACGGTCTTTTTTAATTTGAAAAGATCACAATTTAGATTCTTCAAGATTTTAACCGCTACGCCTTCACCCAGGCGTACGATACCTAAAATTAAATGCTCTGTGCCAATATAGTCATGTCCAAGACGAAGTGCTTCTTCGCGGCTAAATTGTATTACATCTCGAACTTTGCTAGAGAAATTGCCCTCCATAAAAATCGAACCTTCAGTAGTTTTAAAGTTACTTGTCATTCGTTTTAACGAGTGACCAGAATATTTAGTTCATATTCTTTAACGAAAGTAGTGCTGGCTTAGTGCAAAAGCAAACAAAATAAGCTATCAAGAGATTTTAAAGTTCCTGTAAAATTATACGGTTCTATATCCCTGAATTTATTTTTTTATAGCTTGCTGATAATCAAGTAGGTAGCACAATTCATCATCATTTATTTAAAATAACAAAGGCTTTTATTCCTACTTTATATATGTGAATGAACAAGTTCACAAAAAGATACTAACCTCAATCGCTTGTTCATAAAATATGAAGAAGGAAACTTGATTTCTAATTATTTAATAATTAGAAAAGTGGGATGCCAGTCATTTCTTCAGGTTGGGTGATCCCCATCAGTTTTAAAAGGGTAGGGGCAACATCAGCCAAAATACCATCTTTCATCTTGATATTCGGCTCGTTTAAAATAAGAGCGGGAACGAGTGCTGATGTATGGGCTGTATGTGGACTCCCATCTTCGTTGATCAAACAGTCAGCATTTCCATGATCAGCGATAATAAGAATCTTATAATTATGTTCGGTAGCAGTATTAATAACCTTCTCAAGTTGCTGGTCTATCGTTTCAACAGCCTTGATGGTAGCCTCCATATCGCCGGTATGACCAACCATATCGGGATTGGCAAAATTTAAGATTCCTAAGTGGTGTTTTTCTGTCATCAGTTGCGCACAGAGAGCGTCCGTTACCTCAACGGCACTCATTTCGGGTTGAAGGTCATAGGTGGCAACTTTGGGGCTTGGTATTAAGATGCGATCTTCACCATGGAAAGGTTCTTCGTCTCCACCATTGAAAAAGTAGGTTACATGAGGATATTTCTCTGTTTCGGCAATACGCAGTTGTTTCAAATTCTGTTTACTGACGACTTCTCCAATAGTATTTTGAATATTCAGTGGGGGATAGGCGACTTCAACATGGCCAAACGTATCATCGTAGGAGGTAAAAGTTGCGTAATGTAGATTTAAGTTCTCTTCTACCTCAAACTTATCAAAGTTTTCCTCTGTTAGGGCACGTGTGATTTGTCGTGCCCGATCTCCTCGGATGTTATAAAAGATAACTACATCATCTTTTTGGATGCGAGAATCGGGATCGGTATTTATGAGCTTGGGCTTTATAAACTCATCAGTAATGTTTTCATCATAGGATGCCTGAAGCGCTTCTACAGGATTATTAAAATGCTGACCTTCCCCATGAACAAGCAAATCATAAGCAAGCTGTGTTCGCTCCCACCGGTTATCTCGATCCATTGCATAATACCTGCCGATGATAGAGGCGATTTCACCACTTCCGATGCTATTAGCCTCTTGCTCAAATTCTTTAGCGTACTCAATGCCGCCGTGAGGTGAAGTGTCACGGCCATCCGTAAAAGCGTGGACATAGGTATTTTTCACACCAGAAGACTGGGCAAATTTTAGTAAGGCAAAAAGATGTTTGTTGTGGCTGTGTACTCCGCCATCAGAAAACAATCCCATAATGTGAACACGTCCATTGTTCTTTGCTTTTTCAAAAGCGGTCGTTAAGACGTCATTATTGAAAAAGCTACCATCCTCAATAGATGTATTCACTCTGGTTAATTCCTGGGGGACAATACGCCCCGCACCAATATTAAGGTGCCCAACTTCCGAGTTTCCGAACTGTCCTTCGGGCAACCCAACATCTTTACCACTGGCCGATAATTTAGAATGGGGATTGTTGGCAAAAAGAGAATCTATAAACGGCTTTTGCGCTTTATCAATTGCGCTTACTTCGGGATTTTCGGCTAACCCGAAGCCGTCTAAGATGACAAGAAGTGCTTTGGAATAGGGGTTAGCCAATGTTTTTACGTTTTAAAGACTATTAACATGATTAGCTATCTTAGCTTTTTTTCGTGCTGCAAAATTTTTGTGAATCAAATCTTTGGCAGCCATCTTGTCAAGATATGAACTCGCTTCTTTAAAAGCTTTTTCTGCTTCTTCCTTGTCAGTAGTGTCAAGCGCATTGCTAATTAAGGTTTTCATTTTAGAGCGCTTGGATTGATTTCGGACACGACGTTTTTCGTTTTGTCGTACTCGTTTTTTTGCTGATTGATGTTGTGGCATGATTTCTAAGAGTTTCTTATCAGTTCTGGAAATTAATTTGTATTTTCTGCGCCAATTCAGAAAGACGTCAAAGTTAAAATTTCTGGAAGTGTTAAACAA
>JBEPWP010000020.1:0-16444 GCA_041642355.1 Fodinibius sp.
ATATAAATCCAGGAACCGGCAGTCATCTGTCCGTACATGGTGAGCCCCATTTTATCAAGGCGACGAAACTCATCCCAATTAGCCCACTTTGGCACCAAATGCGCATTGGCAATGAGCACGCGGGGCGCTTCCTCGTGGGTACGAAAAACACCTACCGGCTTTCCACTTTGCACCAACATGGTTTCATCATTTTCGAGGCGCTTTAGCGTTTCTACAATTTTGTGATATGACTCCCAGTTTCGCGCGGCCTTGCCACCTCCACCATAAACGATCAAGTCGTCAGGCTTCTCCGCCACATCGGGATCCAGATTATTCATCAGCATGCGCAAGGCGGCCTCTTGGTGCCAACCCTTGCAATGTAGCTTCGTTCCTGTTGGTGCCTTGATGTTTTTGACAACGCCTTTTCCTGTACTCATTACCAGATTTTTTTACTTTGATTTTTTTGAAATGTAATAAATAAAATGCGCATTGCGTATTGCTCAAGTCAACTCATTCATTCTTTTCAAGAGCTCCAAATATTTGAGATACGAAAAAGTTGCTTCACTTTGTCGGTTTAATTATCATGCACGCCATAAATTAATTGTGTTATTGGGAATTGCAATTCTAAACAAATACCAGTTTCAATGGCAAACGAACAAGCAGGGACAGTAAACGCCTCCCAACAAAATGACTTTTTTGGTCATCCACGGGGATTGTCAACACTTTTCTTTACCGAACTTTGGGAGCGGTTCAGTTATTATGGAATGCGGGCGCTCTTGGTTCTTTACATGACTGCAGAAACCATGAGCAGTAATCCGGGACTTGGATTTAGCGTCGGTAAGGCAACTGCTATTTACGGACTTTACACATTTTTTGTATATGTGCTATCACTGCCGGGTGGATGGATTGCCGATAAACTCTGGGGACAACGGAAAGCTGTTTTTGTAGGTGGTGGTATTATTGCCGCCGGTCACTTTAGCATGGCCATTCCCTGGATTGAATTTTTCTACCTAGGGTTAGCACTCATTGTAATTGGAACGGGATTACTTAAACCGAACGTCAGCTCAATGGTTGGCGATCTGTACCCCGAAGGTGGTGCCCGCCGCGATGCCGGGTTCTCTATTTTCTATATGGGGATTAACTTTGGTGCCATTTTAGGACCTTTACTTTGTGGCGTTTTGGGTGAAGGCTATAACTGGCACTGGGGATTCTCATTGGCCGGATTCGGAATGGTACTTGGACTTATATCCTACAAATACGGCTATAAATTTCTGGGTGATGCCGGGAAATTAAAAACCGGTGAAAGCCAAGAAGTGCTCAACGCACGCAGTAGAAAGTTCTACACTATTTTATCGGTAACAGCAGCTGCAATTGTTGCATTTGCCTTCCTAATGAGTTCAGGTGTTATCAACATTACGTTGCAAACACTGGCTGAATATCTTGGCGGAGCTGCCGTTACAATTACTATTGCCTTTTTTGCTTACATCATTTTCTTTGGCGGACATACAAAAGAGGAGCAAAAGAAACTCGGCGTTATCTTCTGGCTATTTATTTTGGCCGCGCTCTTCTGGAGTGGATTTGAGCAGGCAGGATCATCCCTCAACCTTTTTGCCCAGGATCTAACAGATCGAAATATCGGTGATGTTGCCTGGCTTGATGGAGGCACCGCGCTTATTATTACCGCCTTAATTGCCATTCCCCTGTTTTATGTGGTGTATAAAGTATTTAAACGCGATGACCTTTGGGGGTTTGCCAAAGGAGTTGTTGTTGCTTCATCAATCGGTATTATCATATTCTTGTACTGGTTGATTCGACAAATTGGCATTGGATGGGAAACACCAGCAAGTACCTTGCAACTTATTAATCCCTTTTTCATTGTCATCTTTGCACCCATTTTTGGATTCATGTGGACCTGGCTCGCATCCCGAAACGCAAACCCATCCATCCCGGTTAAATTTGGCTTGGGATTATTTGGCCTCGCTGCTGGATTCTTCGTGTTATCATGGGGAGCAGCCAATGCCACCGAAGCAAATCCAGTAAGTCCTGCATGGCTCATTGTAACTTACTTCTTACATACTGCTGGTGAACTTTGCCTGTCACCCGTAGGACTTTCATCAATGACCAAGCTGGCACCTCCATCTCGTGTTAGTCAAATGATGGGAATCTGGTTTGTTGCTGCCGCCGTCGGTAACCTTTTTGCGGGACTCATGGCCGGACAGCTTGAAACACTTGCCCCAAGCAGCCTATTTTGGTGGGTTGCCATGATCGTTGGCGGTGGTGGAATTGTTGCCCTCATTGCAAGTCCTTTTGTACAGAAGCTCATGGGCGATGTAAAATAATTTCTTTTAATCTTTTTACTGTGAACCCTGTCAAAGTTTTGAACTTTGACAGGGTTTTTTATTTGAATGATATAAGGCACAAAACGCCTTATATTTTGAGCTATGACAAAGAAAGAATCCACATCCCATACACAGCAAGAACAAGTCACTCAAAAAGAACCCATTGCCGCGATTGCGACGCCCGTTGGTGAAGGAGGTATTGCCGTCATTCGCGTATCAGGAAAAGATGCTATTAGCCAAGTCAACGAAGCATTTCGCGGAAAAGATCTTACCAAACAGGATTCCCATACCGTACATTTTGGCAAAATAGTTGACCAAGATGGCAATGTGGTAGATGAAGTTTTGGCGACCCTATTTCATGCTCCAAAATCATACACAGGAGAAGAAACGGTGGAAATTTCGTGTCATGGGGGTGTGCTGGTCACCCAAGCTGTGCTGGAAGCAATGCTGGATTTAGGCATAAAATCGGCCGAACCGGGTGAATTTACCCAGCGTGCCTTTCTGAATGGGAAAATGGAATTGAGTCAGGCAGAAGCGGTTGCCGATCTCATCCATGCAAAAAGTAAAAAGGCGCTGGATTCGGCCCACCAACAACTCGAAGGTCGGCTTGGCGAACATATCAAAGAGTTCCGGCAACAAATTATTGATGCCACCGCCATGGTAGAACTGGAACTCGATTTCGTGGAAGAGGATGTAAAATTCGCTAATAAAGAAGAACTCAAAGAACTGCTCGAAGAGCTTGACCAAGAAATTGACAATCTGTTGGCTACTTACGAAACGGGCCGACTGGTGAAACACGGGGTTAAAACCGTATTTATTGGTCTGCCAAATGCAGGGAAATCCACCTTGCTGAATACGCTCGTTGGTAAAGATCGGGCTATTGTCACTGATATTGCAGGCACTACGCGTGACACCATTGATGTGGATTGGAGCTACGACGGACTTCGATTTAAACTCACCGATACGGCCGGACTCCGAGATACGGAAGATGTAATTGAGGCCGAGGGCGTTAAACGATCACAGGAGGCCTTTGAAAAAGCTGATCTGGCTGTCTATCTGAAGGATCTGTCAAAAGAGCTAACCCAGGAAGAGCGTAAAGACATTGCCAAATTTCAAAAGGCTGCGGGAGAAACGCCTTTCGTTCTTATTGGCACTAAAAATGATATCGCCAAAGACGTTGACGACGAGCGCATGGACTACGATCTGAAAATTTCGGCGTTGGAGGGAGAGAAAATTGATGACTTGAAAAAACTAATGAAGCAGCGTGCACTCGAAAATAAAGAGTATGATTCATCAAGCCTGCTTGTCACTTCCAGCCGCCACCGTGATGCTCTTAAAAAAGCCCAAGAGAATGTCCGCAGTGCATTACGAGCATTGGACCAGGGGATGACCGGAGACTTTCTGTCTATTGATCTGCGATCTGCTCTTAAAGATCTGGGGACAATTACCGGAGAAATTACTACTGAAGATATACTGGATTCGATTTTCTCCCGGTTTTGTATTGGTAAGTAATTTTCGCTTCAGGTAAACCTTTTATCGACTATAACCAATATCAAGAAAGAGATTACCCCCAAGATTAGTAATCCAATAATAAAGCCGGCCCAACTCCAGGTTGATAAGAATATCCCCGAAGCGGTACCGATAATACTGGAACCCACATAATAAAAGAGCCAGTATAAACTGGTCGCCGTGCTTTTTCCACTTTTCACCGAAGCAGACACAATGCGACTGGCCGTTGTATGAGCACCAAAAAAGCCAAATGTCAATATCCCAAGTCCCACCACAAACACCCATATATTAGTTGATAAAAGCATCGTCAATCCAACTAATATTGTCATGATCAAGGCTTTTAAAATAGTTGCAGGTGTGTAAGAATCCGACCAGCGTCCAGCAACCATCGATCCGCCAATACCTGCTGTATACATCACATAAACCAGCGCAATAATATAATGTGGTAATGAAAAAGGCGGCCCTTCCAACCGAAAATTCAGGTAGTTGTAGGTGCTTACAAATACGCCCATTAACAATGCCGCAATCATAAACATGGCAAGTAGAGTTGGGCGACGCAGGAATAATTTCATTTGAAGAAACTTATATCCCGTCTGTATCTTCTGCGACTGGAAATGTTGTGACTTAGGCAAGATCCATAAGAAAAGGAGCGCCAATACTACACCAACACACCCAACTATCAAGGTCGCATAACGCCAATCCATCCAACCGTTGAGAAATCCTGCTCCCACACGGCCCGACATACCGCCAACAATATTGCCGCTCAGATAGATGCTGATAATGAAACCCAAAACATTATCATGTACCTCTTCAGCTAAATATGCCAATGCTACTGCAGATATCCCCGAAATAGCCATGCCTTTCAAAAAATTCACGAAAACAAGTACTGCAAAATTGGGAGATCCCGCCGATACAATCGTCAACAGTGCTGTACCAAACATACAGGCAGACATTAGTTTTTTTCTAGGCCAACGGTCTGCCCAGAATGCAAAATCAAATAATCCGGCAGCCATCCCCGCCGTACCTCCGGAAATTGCCAAACTACTTATGGCAGGCGAAACAGAAAAAGCACGTCCCAATGCAGGCAATAAAGGCTGAAAAAAGTACAACTGAGCAAATATAGACAGCCCCGTAAGGATAATTCCCCACTGTATTTTATGATACCGCCGTGTGCCCTGTTCTGCTTTCTTAGTGGTTTCCTGTTTCGCGATAATATTCTTCTTATTAAGGTAGGATTACTTTGCTAAAATTTAATACGAATAATAGGGATTCCATTGCAATAATTTTTGATTTATCCCAAAAACGGAAACCCCCTCTTTTTTGTTTACATTTATTCATTAATCATAAATACTGAACCAGAACTTTCTCTTATGAAAATCCTACTCATTGGCGGAACTGGCACTATCGGCTCAGTGGTTGCAGACCATCTTAAGGACGACCACGAACTTATTATTGTTGGGCATTCGTCTGGCGATTTACAAACTGATATTACAGATCCTGAAGCCATAAATTCATTATTTGAACAAGTTGGACGCATTGATGCCGTCATTGTCACAAGTGGATCGGCACCGATGAAACCTATTGACCATCTAACAAATGATGATTTTCTGGAAGGCGTAAAAAACAAGATGATGGGGCAAATAAATGTGGCTTTAACAGCGCTGGACTATCTCAATGATGGCGGAAGCATTACACTAACGACCGGCATCCTATCACATGATCCTATTCCGCAGGGAACGATTCTTAGTACTGTTAACAATGCTGTTAACGGCTTTGTTGTTGGATCATACGGAGAATTTCTGCAGCACGGTATCCGAATTAATGCCGTAAGTCCAGCACTGGTTGAGGATTCTGCTGAAGCATTGGGGGAATACTTTCCCGGTCATATCACTGCAAAAATGGAGCACGTAGCAAACGGATATATCAAAAGCCTTAAAAACAATATCACCGGACAAATTATTGATATCGATTAACTGACAACCATTTGTTAGATTTTAGTCTTAAATAAAAATTAACCGATTTCTATTATGCGTAATGTTCTACTCCCACTTTTGGCACTTCTGATAACGCTGGGCTGCCAATCTGAATCTCCAGAACAAAACAGTAAAACCCTTTCCTACGATACAACAGCGGTTGTAAATGAAGGTCAGAAAATTGCAAAGGCAACGTTCCAAACGCTGAGCTCAAATCTGCAGAATGCCATCAAAGAAGGAGGCGCAGAACATGCCCTGCAATTCTGTAATGTTGAGGCGATTCCACTTACTGATTCCCTTTCATCACACCACGATGTAAGTATCCGTCGGGCCAGCCATAAGCCACGCAACCCATACAATACCGCTGACTCACTAGAAAGCGAGGTTATCAAGCAGTATATCGACAAGCTACAATCTGGTGATAATTTAAAACCGGTGACCTACTCCGATGAGAACAGAATTACATTTCACGCCCCCATCACTATAACCAATGAACTTTGTTTAAACTGTCACGGCAAAATTAACGAGGACATTTCTGAGGATAATCTGACGACCATCCAAGAGCTTTACCCTAACGATCAGGCAACCGGATTTTCGATGGGTGATCTCCGTGGTGTTTGGACCGTTCGCTTTCCAGCCACTCATTTCGACGCTGATGAAATTCAACAATTAAAGGATCAATAAACAAACGCTTTTATACGCAATTCTTTTTTTAGACTTACATTATTTTTTTGAGAAAAATTTTAAATAATTCATGAGTAACAACCCTCTTTCTGAAGTAAAATATTCTGTGTTAGATTTAGCAGTAGTAACCGAAGGCGATACCCCTGCCGATGCCATTAGTAAAAGTCGAGAATTGGCACAACATGTGGAACAACTGGGCTATTCCCGTTTTTGGATGGCCGAACATCACAATATGGAAAATATTGCCAGTTCGGCTACCTCGGTGCTAATTGGTCACATGGCCGAAGCTACCGAAACACTTCGCATTGGCTCTGGAGGCGTCATGCTCCCCAACCACTCTCCCCTAGTCATCGCCGAACAATTTGGTACCCTGGCAACTATCTACGGTGATCGTATCGACTTGGGACTGGGACGTGCGCCGGGCACCGATCAAACAACCGCCCAGGCCATTCGTCCCGATCGCATGCAGCAGGTCCACAAGTTTCCCAAAAATGTGCAAAAGCTACAGCTATACCTATCTGCTGAGAATAGCTCATCTGAAGTACGCGCCATTCCCGGAGAAGGTACCGAGGTTCCGCTTTGGATTTTAGGATCCAGTACCGACAGCGCGCATCTAGCTGCTGCATTAGGATTACCTTACGTCTTTGCCAGTCACTTTTCGCCCCAGCAGTTGCACGCCGCCCTGCAAGTTTATCGCGAAAAATTTGAACCTTCCAAACAACTGGATAAGCCCTACGTGATGCCTTGCGTAAATGTGATTATTGCCGATACTGATGAACAAGCCCAATATCTGTCAACATCCCTAAAACAGATGTTTATGGGGGTGGTTACCGGCGAACGAAAGCCGATGTCCCCACCCGTTGATGACATGAACACCGTATGGAACGTGCGTACCAAAATGGCTGTCGAACAGATGTTAAAATATACGTTCGTAGGTAGCAAAGAGACGGTGGAAGAAGAACTTTCAGATTTCGTTGAAAAAACTGAGGCCGATGAAATTATGACTGCCACTTACATTTATGGGCAGAAGCAGCGACTCAAATCGCACAAGATTTTTGCTGAAATAATGAACAGTCAATAAAGAAAAAGCCCGACCCATTTTTAGGATCGGGCTTTTCTAAAATTCTTCAAATATCGAGTTTTCGGACCTTAGTTTCCGTCTCCCGAACTTCCTCCATCATCGCCACCACCGTTATTTCCACCTTGATTTTGCGGCAATTCAGGAACTGCTGATGGCGTTTGAGAAGCATCATTCATCCCATTACTCTGTTGGGCCGGGGCTTCAACACCACTTTGTTGGACGGCACTTTCTGTTGTTTCACCACGATCGATAGCAAAATTTGCTAATACACTTAGCACTAATAAAGCCGTGCCGAGCACAGTCGTTGATTTTGATAACAGATCAGCGGTACGTCGAGCGCCAAGACCCTGTCCGCCCGCCTGGCCTCCTGCCAAACCGCCAGAAATTCCTTGTCCCTGACCCGGTTGCAAGAGAATTACAATTACCAAAAGGATACAGATAATAGTAATTAACGAAAGTATAATTGTATAAAGCATGAGTATAATCTATATAACGGTGATTTTCAGACCCGTAAAGTTATTCAAAATTCCTTTTCTTTCCAATGAAGATATAATAGAATTTTAGGTGTGATGCACTTATAATAACTAGTAAAGTTAGCAGATATTTTATCACTCAATAATTTATTCGTGCAAAACTTTCCAGCAAGAGTTCAGGAATTTATTCAAAACTCACCGGGATTCACCTACCAGGTTACCCTTTCAATTATTGCCATCTTCTTAATATGGCTTATTCGTTTTATTGCCATACGGATCATTAACCGAAAACTGCCCGAAGATGAAGCACAATACAAGTGGCGAAAAAATCTTACTTATATTGCGGTATTTATTGGCTTTCTTGTAGTAGGACGTATTTGGTTCGAGGGGTTACAATCGATCGCCACCTTTTTGGGATTACTTTCGGCTGGTTTGGCCATTGCACTGCGCGGCCCCGTAACCGATTTTGCCAGCTGGATATTTCTACTCTGGCGCAAACCTTTTGACGTGGGAGATCGCATCCAAATTGGGGATACAAAAGGTGACGTAATCGATATCAGAGTCTTCAAGTTTACCGTCTTAGAAATTGGCAACTGGGTACATGCCGACCAAAGTACGGGACGAGTCATCCACGTACCAAATCATCTTGTTTTTGATGATTCTCTTGCCAATTACACCAGCGATTTTGAGTTCATCTGGAATGAACTGCAGGTACTTGTCACTTTCGAAAGTGATTGGAAAAAAGCAAAGAAAATTCTACAGGAGATTGCCGATAAACACTTAAAAGACTATGTAGACGAAGCGCAACACCAAGTTCGGCGCGCCAAAAAATCGTATCTCATTCATTATCGATACTTAACGCCTACCGTCTATACCGATGTTCATGACAGTGGCATCTGTTTAACAATCCGTCATCTATCTAATCCACGGCGGCGACGTAGTTTAGGCCAGGCCATCTGGGAAGACGTACTAGAGAATTTCGATAAACACGATGATATTGACTTGGCTTACCCAACAATGCGGATTTACAAAGAAGGCGAAAGCTGATAAAAAGTGATTTGGGCTGACTTAAAATGAGTTCACTCGTAAGTTTTATCATTTGGGAATTGGCTGAATAAGCTCCGGCCCATTATTCTCAGGATCATTCACATCTTCAGAAACACGATTAACTGTCAACTCGGTCATTTTAAACCCATTCATTACTTCCTGCAGTTCTGCCTTACTTAAGTTCTCATCCGAAAGCCACTTCTCATAGTGATCTGGGTGGACTAGAATAGGCATACGATCGTCCACAGGTTGAATCAGGGCATTAGCCTCAGTCGTCAACATAGTGCAGGAATAGACGTCGCGGCCCGCCGAAGATTTCCATATCGAATAAATGCCCGCAATAGCCGTCAGCTGATTGGAAAGCAACCGGATATAGAAAGGCGTGCTCTTTTTTTCACTAAACTTCCATTTGTAATACCCATTGGCAGGAATTAAGCATCGCCGATGTTCTATGCACTCCGTCAACCATTCATCTTCATCTAAATCTTCAACCGCAGCCACAAAATTTTCGTTGCCTTCGATCTCTTCTTCAGCATCCGGTGGAATCAATCCCCACCGAAAGGTGTATATTTTGCGATTTCCACCCTCCTGATAAACTACCGGAATGAGAGAGCCGGGCGTAATATTATAATCCGATTCAAAAAAATCCTCCCGCGCCGTCGAAACGCCAAATAATTGCTCAACTTCCTGCTTCGATGCTTCCAAGACAAAACGATCACTCATAAATGTATGATTTCCTTCAGCTTTTCACGTAGATTATGTTGCCTTTATACTAAGGTAACCGAATTAAAACTGCTAATGTTTCTTTATCTATGGATATCTTTATCAATGAGGACGAACAACGTCTAAAAGCCGGATGGCGATTACTAATTCAGTTTATCCTCATGTTTTTATTTGTTGGGCTTGGCATTATGAGCGTCCAACAAATGTTCGAAAATCCGCTGATGGTATACACCACTGTTCCCCAGTTTTTGGGAATCATTCTGAGTATCTGGATTGCATCCAAGCTATTAGATAAACGCTCTTTTTTTTACTATGGTATCCATATCAACAAACAGTGGGGCAAAGATTTTTTGGGCGGTTGTTTCATTGCAGCTGCTTCCATAGGGACTGTTTTTTTGATCCAATGGTCATTAGGATGGATAACTATTATTGAATTCGGCTGGGAAGCAGAGTTGGAAACACCTTTTTGGACCGGTATTACAAGCTTCTTTGCTGCTATGCTTATGGTAGGTTTTCATGAGGAGCTCCTTTCTCGCGGCTACCAGCTACTCAACATTACTGAAGGGTTAACATACCCTGCAGTTGGACTAAACGGTGCTCTTGTTACTGCCATTATACTTACCTCTTCCCTGTTCGGATTTATGCACTTTTTTAATCCCAACGCTTCTTTTATTTCTACCTTCAATATTATTTTAGCTGGCATCGTGCTTGCCGTACCCTACGTTCTTACTGGTAGTTTGGGGATATCGGTCGGACTTCATTTCAGCTGGAATTTTGTGATGGCTGGTGTTCTGGGTTTTCCCGTAAGCGGCAGGAATATAGAATTTTCCGTTCTCCAAATTCAGCAATCCGGTTCAGTTTTTCTTACCGGCGGTGCTTTTGGTCCCGAAGCGGGCATTCTCGGATTGTTAGGGATGGCAATAATGTTAGGGGGATCACTCGTTTATATAAAACAGAGTCGGCACGAACTATATATTGCTCAATTATTTAAAAAAGGTTCTCAACCAAATATGAAATCACCTGAGCAAAGCCGATAAGTTTTGTATATTCTGCCATTGATACGCATCGCTTGGTTTTGAAGCGAATGCTTGAAGAACAAACATTAATAAAATGAAAGGTTAGAACGTTGAAGTTTGAAGAAATGACGTTGAGCCCGAATATCATGAGCGGGCTTCAAGACATTAATTACACTGAACTTACTGAACTGCAAGAAGAAGTAATCCCAGCTGTACTGGAAGGCAATGATGCACTTATTAAAGCCGAACCGGGAAGCAGCAAAATCGCCTCTTTTGTAATCCCTGCCTTGGAGCAGGTGAATAATCGAGAAGATAAAGACGGTACATCTGTACTGGTTTTGACTCCTAATCCAGAGGAATCGAAGGAAATTGACGAGCTTGTTTGGGCTATGGGGTATCATGCTCAAATTGAGTGTGCTTCCATTGATTTGGATACGGATCTTGAAGAACAAAAAGAGGCCATCCAAAGTGAAGTGGAAGTTGTTGTAGGGAATCCAGGGCCCTTGCTGGATGTCTGTCAGGATCTCCGATTTATATTCCGCCATGTTGGGTTGGTAGTAATCGATGCGGCTGATGAAATGGTCGCCCTTAACCTGCAAGACAAGATCAAAAATATTTTAAAACGGGTTCTCAGTGATCATCAGACCCTCATTTATGCAAAAGAGGTTAACGATGATGTAAAAGAGCTTACCAAAAAGTACACCCAAAACCCTCTCGCTGTAGGCTTTGAAGACAAGCCAGGTATGTTAACAGAACCGCCCAAGGTGGATCAAAACCTTACACAAGGCTATATCTATGTGCCCAATCGCATGAAGATTACCACCCTGATGGCACATCTTGAGGATACTCCTACCGATAACTGTGTGATTTTTACCGCATCAAAACGCGGTACCGATCGCCTTTATCGAACGCTTCGCAAAAATAACAAAAAAGCTACAAGCCTCCATGGCAAGCTTTCGGATGAAAAGCGATCGCAGCGCTTTGCAAACTTTACCAATGGTGATGTGCAGTATCTTCTTGTTGCTGATATCCCCGCTGCAGAACTCGGACTCGATCGTGTAACACAGGTTATCAACTATGATGTACCCAACGATCCGGATGAGTATCGGTTTCGGGCTAGTCTTGTAGGATCGGGGAAAGCATCTCGTGTTGTGTCACTGGTTTCCAAACAGGATCGCAGCGACATTAATGAACTGGAAAACAGTCTGGGACAAGCGCCTAAAGAACTACCACTACCTAAGAAGGTCAAACAGAAGCTTGAAGAACGTAAAAAAGAGAAAAAGAAGAAGTCACGAGATGGCGGGGGTAAAAGGAAGAACCGATCTAATCGAGGTGGCCGAAATGGACGTGGCAAAATGAAGAAAAAAGATAATGAACTGCAGCTACCACGCCCAAGTTATGATAAGCTTAGCGGGGGCAAAAAAGGTGATTCGCCCAAGGATCAAAAAGATGGCGTTATTGGACTGATCAAAAAGCTTTTTTCTTAATTTTGTATCACTAAAACTTTACACACAAATTAAAAAGCCCCGCTGAATAATCAGCGGGGCTTTTTAATTATTTCCAGTACTGAGGAAGTACTAAGCCGTCATTTTCTGTTTCTGTTTTTTGGCTTCAGCAAAAACAAGGTCTTTAATAGCATTGAATCCCTCAAGCGTTTTTTCGATATGTTCTTTGGTATGAGCAGCCGTAGGTATCAACCGTATCAATACGGTTCCCCTTGGTACTACCGGATAGGCTACACCACTTACAAAAATTCCGTGGTCTTCACGCATCTTCCGCATAATAAGCTGACAGAGATCCGTACTTCCTTTCGTTAATACAGGCGTTACCGGGCATTCGGCGGGCAATACATTGTAACCCATATCACGCAATCCACCACGCAGCATATTCGTGTTCTCCCAAAGCTTTTCTCTCCACTGGGGATTATTGCGAATCATCTCCAATCGCTTACGTGCCGATTTTACAATCGGCATAGGTACCGACTTCGCAAAAATCTGGCTACGTACATTCGCCTTCAAAAATTCTACTACACGCTCATCAGTAGCTACAAAAGCACCAATCAGCGCAAATGCCTTGGCGAAAGTACCAAAATAGAGATCAATTCCATCGTGGCATCCTAAATGTGTTCCGGTACCAGATCCGTCTTCCCCCATCGTACCAACACCGTGGGCATCATCAACAAGCAGACGGAACGGATACTCTTCTTTCAGCGCAATCATCTCATTGAGAATACCAAGATCACCAGTCATACCAAAGGCACCCTCGGTTACCACCAGAACGGCCCCGTCATCCTTTTTCTTGCGATGGGCACGCTCCAATTGTGTTTTAAAACTGTCAAGATCATTGTGCTTAAACACATACTTTTCTGCCATTGCTAACTGCTTTCCATCAACAATACATGCGTGGCTCAATTCATCATAAATAAGAACATCGTTACGATCTACCAACGCATGGATAACACTCATAATACCTTGATAGCCATAATTCAGCAGAAAAGCGTCATCCTTATGAACAAAATCAGCAAGCTCTTCTTCTAGTTTCTCGTGCTCAGACGTATTACCCGTCATTAGCCGAGCTCCCATAGGGCTGCTTAAACTGTAATCCTGAGCAATTTTAGCATCATATTCTCTTACTTCGTCATTGCTTCCAATTCCCAGATAATCATTAATGCTCCAGACAATTACATCATCACCATTAAACTTCATTACGGGTCCCAAAAGCCCTTCAAGTTTGGGATATGTATAATAGCCATATCCATCTGAAGTAAATTCTCCTAATGGGCTTGGTCTGGACTCAAGCTTATCAAATAAATCCATAAACTAACTTGTACTAATTGGTTATATGTAGATGATTCTTTTACTTACAAACGAAAAAAAGCGAGTATAAAAACATCTAAAAAAGGTAATGAAAATAACCCGCATGTCAAAAACCACAACCATCCCAAAAACCCTTTATAAACCCCTGTTATCCATTAATTTATAGAGACTCCCAACTGATTTAATCCAAATAATTAATATTTGATCTAACTTTTTAAACCCTCTTTTCTAGCAGTTTTCGGCCCATTTCCAAAACTACCCTTTTAAGCAATTGAATATCATCCTTTTTTGTTCGGGGATTAATAAAACAAACCCGAAGGGCCGTTTTGCCATCGATTTTTGTACCTGTCAGAAAAACACGGCTATCTTCCTCAATCGCCTGAACAATTTGATCATTAAGGCTATTCAAGTCGGCGTCACCCATATCCCAGGGATTATACCGGAAACAAACTATTGATAGCGATACCGGCGCCATTAGTTCCAACTCTTTCTCTGACTCCACTAAGTCTGCCAAATGCGTTGCTTTATTGATATCAGACAAAATCTCATTACGCAGGCGATGAGCACCATACGCTTTTATCGTCATCCAAACTTTCAGTGCCTTAAACTCCTTCGTAAGTGGAAGGTTGTATTCCATTAAATCAGTTCGCCCGTCATTTTGCTCATCAGATCTCAAATAATCGGGAATGGTGCTAAATGTTTTTCGCAAATGATCAGGATTTTTTACCAACACACCGCCGGCTTCGAATGGCACGTATAACCACTTATGTGGATTCACCACAACTGAATCTGCTTCTTCAATACCCGAGAATAGTGAACCCACGCCCTCAACCTTAGCGGCTGGCCCACCATATGCTGCATCAACATGATACCAGAGATCGTATTGGTGGCAAATTTTAGCAATAGCACTCAAATCATCCACCGCACCGGTATTTGTTGTGCCGGCCACCCCAATAGCGCAGATAGGATGAAACCCAGCATTTTTATCGGTGCGGATTTGCTCTTCAAGCTGATCGATATCCATCCGAAACTTATCATCGACCGGAATCTTACGGAGATATTTTTTCCCCAGTCCCAGCATATCCATGGCCTTGTCAAAACTTGAATGCCCCTCCTCCGAGACATACACCGTCATCGGCTGGGAGCCATAAACACCTTCCTCCGAAATATCGACCGGAGCTTTTATTTTACGCGCCACTGCCAAACAGTTAAAGTTCGCCGCCGATCCCCCACTAAGCAATACCCCGACACTGCTTGTCGGATAACCAATGAACTCTGCCACCCAGCGCATCACCAATTGCTCCAGTTCTGTACTAACCGGCGACGAATGCCACTTTAAATTATTCTGATTGAGGGAGGCCTTAATCATCTCTGCAAGTACTGCCACCTGATTGCCACCGCCCGTGATATATCCAAAATACCGTGGGCCTGCACTATTGGTAATCGTACTCAAAATTTTGTCCCCGACTTCATCCAACAAAGAACTGATATTTTGTGCATCATCCGGTAGAGGTTCATTCAAAAGTTCCTGTACCTCTATAGGACTTTTTCCTGCAAAAACCTTTGATTCTTCATGCTTTTGGTAATGGTTGGTAATCAGTTCGCCAGCTTCATTAATCCAGCGCTTAAATTGTTTGGGGGAAACGTCAAGACTCATTATCTGCGGTTTTTTAATCTTCTTTTATCGAAATTCTCGGTGGAAATATAGTTTTCTTATCGTGTACTACATAGCAAATACTTGGTAGGCTTGTGAACTATTATAAGCGAACGCATTAATATTCCGTAATGTTTGGATTGATTGGTTCCCATGGATTAAAACCTCATTTTTTGTCTTAAAATTTGTACCTTTACCCGTTTATAAAAACGCAAAAATAATTGAATGTCTCAGACCGAAACGATCTCCAATAAAGAACAGTCACAAACCGACGAAGATCGCCCTATTATTGTTAAAGGGGCCCGTGTTCACAACCTTAAAGAAATTGATGTTGAAATACCCCGAAACAAAATGACGGTGGTTACCGGCGTCAGCGGATCGGGAAAATCAAGTCTAGCTTTCGACACTATTTATGCTGAAGGCCAGCGTCGTTATGTGGAAAGCCTATCCAGCTACGCACGGCAGTTTCTAGAGCGCATGGACAAACCCGATGTGGACTTTATGCAGGGTATCTCTCCGGCCATGGCCATTCAGCAGAAGACCACATCCTCCAATCCACGATCTACCGTGGGGACTACTACCGAAATTTATGATTACATGCGTCTGCTTTACGCACGCATAGGGCACACTATATCCCCAAAATCTGGGAAAGAGGTCCAAAAAGACAGCACCAAAACAGTTATAGAAGAACTCCACAATCAGTTTGAGGGGGACACCAAGTTTTATGTTCTCTTTTCGATTCCCGAACATGATAAAAAGGGACTGGAAGATGAACTCCGCGTTTTAAAAGAAAAAGGGTATCCCCGGCTTCTGCATATTGAAGATGAAACCATTTTAGACCTCACGAGAGATGATGTGGATTCAGATGATATCAATGCAGAAAATTACCGTGTATTAGTAGATCGTCTCATTTTAAGGGCTGATGAAGACACACGTACCCGAATCGCGGGTTCCCTGGAAACGGCTTTTCAAGAAGGGAGCGGTCGCTGTTCCATTAAGATTCGTAATGGAACAGAGCTAAAATTCAGTGAGCGCTTTGAAATGGACGGTATAGAATTTACCGAACCCAAGCCGCAGATGTTTTCATTTAACAATCCGTTCGGAGCCTGCGATAAATGTGAAGGATTTGGCAAAGTTTCAGGCATTGATG
>JBEPWP010000021.1:0-16290 GCA_041642355.1 Fodinibius sp.
TATTTTGCTTTTGGTTGGATTTCTGGCCCGGCATACACTTTTACAACAGAACGACGGAACAGAAAGTAGCCGGGCCGCCTCGATTAATTATCAGCTTATAGAAACAACATCGGGACAAAAAACGACGGTACGTTATTCTGATGGATCCGAAATTGTTATGAATGCCAACTCGCAAATGCGGGTTCCTGAACGAACAAGAGCCTTAGATACAATGCGCGTTTGGTTAGAAGGAGAAGCGCTTTTTAGCATAACCCATAAACCTAAAGATAGTTCACGGACATTTATAGTGCATACCCCCGATGGTAACGTTTCGGTTTTGGGAACCGAATTTTCAGTAAACACTACCGAAGGACAAAGTAAAGTTGTACTAAAAGAAGGAAAAGTTAGGGTGGAAGTGCAGGATTCTTTAAGCAAGAATAACTTGCAGTATGATATGGAGCCTAACCAAATGGCATTATTTTCTCGAAACCTTGATCAAATTAAAGTAGAGCAAGTGAATCCTGAAGTATATACCTCTTGGGCCAGTGATAGTTTGGTATTGGATCAGACACCTTTATCAGATTTGGTGAAAAGAATTGAGTTTACTTACGATGTAGAGATAATAGTAAACGACAAAGCGTTCATGAATAAAAAAATCACAGGTAGATTTAAAAACCTAGATTTGAGTTTCATCCTGGAAGGTATTGCAAAGACGCTGGATGTAAATATCGAAAAACGAGAACAGACAGTTTATATCAACAAAAAAACTGATTCATAAGATACTGGATCATGAATAATTACATAACGAAAAATCTAAATGGTATGGAAACTAAAAGATACACCTTCTTGGTTTTGTTCATCTTTTTATTTGGTGTTAACACGCTGTGGGCAGAACAGTCGACACAGTATGTTGCTAACCAGAATTTAGTACAAACCCAGGAGGTTAATAAGAAGGTCAGTTTAGAGGAAAAATTGGAACGTATTGAAACCGGTTACAATGTAGTGTTTTTATACGAATCCAGTATTGTTAGAGGAAAATTTAGTTCTGCAAAGGGGCTGAATGGGACATTAAGGGAGAAAATAAAAAAGCTCTTAGAACCTCATAATTTAGATTATACCTTTATTGATAATCGTACTTTTGTGATTTCGAAAGCAAAGAAGCCCAAATTGGATATTTTGGCGAATACGGTCACAGGAGTAGTAACTGATCAGGAAACCAACGAGACCCTACCGGGAGTTAACATTCTTGTAAAAGGAACAACCCGTGGAACTTCGACCAATGCCGAGGGACGTTATACGTTAAAATCGGTTGAGCCCCAGGATACGTTGATCTTTTCTTTTATCGGTTACCAAACCGAGGAAGTACCCGTTGATGGACGAGAAGAAATAAATGTTGCACTTAAGACGCAGGTGTTAGGTTCAGCAGATGAGATTGTTGTCGTAGGATATGGCACGCAGAGAAGAAGTGAAATTACAGGTTCCGTATCGTCGATTAGTTCTGAAGATATTAATGATGCTCCGGTGTTACGTGCCGAGCAGGCTTTACAGGGGCGTACTGCGGGTGTATATGTGGCCAACCAGTCTGGACAGCCAGGCGAAGCCCCTACTGTTCGAATTCGTGGAGCGGGAACTACCGGTAATGCTGATCCGCTGTATGTTGTTGATGGAATGCCGGTTAGTGGCATAGATTATTTAAATCCTGGTAATATTGAGTCCATGGAAGTTCTAAAGGATGCTTCTTCAGCAGCTATTTATGGGGCACGTGCTGCCAATGGTGTTGTACTTATTACTACAAAATCGGGGCAAGATAGAGATACGGAAGTGACCTATCAGGGTTATGCAGGCGTACAGAATTCGTGGAAGAAACGGAATATGTTAGATGCCCGGCAGTATATGATGATGATGAATGAAGGTGCTGCCAATGCGGGTTTAAGCATGCCATTTCCCACTAATCCTGATGTTTCTGGTGGTACCGACTGGCAGGAAGCCGTGTTTAATGACAATGCGCCAATGGCCAATCACCAAATTTCTATATCCGGAGGAAATGAAAAAACGCAATATGCAACGGGGCTTTCATATTTCACTCAAGAAGGTATTGTTGGTGGAGACAAGTCTCAATTTGATCGTTATACGTTGAACCTGAAGTTGGATAGTGAAGTTAGCGACGTTTTTAAAATTGGAAATAGTTTTAACTACAGTCGTATAGAGCGGAGTGCAGTACTGAGTAATAGTGAATGGGGATCTCCATTGAGTAATGCATTAAATATGGATCCTTTAACACCCATTTACGAAACAGATGAAGACGATTTACAGAGTTATCCAAGCAATGCTGTACAAAATGATGGACGTTATTACGGGATCTCTGATTATGTTACACAGGAAATTGTAAACCCATTAGCAAGGTTGGAGGTTACCCACGGTGATACGCAAGTTGATAAATTCGTCAATAACTTATTTGCTGAGTACGAGGTTCTGCCTAACTTAATGGTTAAAAGTAGTCTCGGAATCGATGCCGCTTTTGTGAAGAACCGTAATTACGATCCCACCTATTATCTAAACTCTGCACAAGTGAACGATGAATCAATTGTGAGCAAGACAGAAGATCGCTGGTATACGTGGAATTTTGAAAATACTATTTCATACAACCAGGAGTTCGATCAACACAGTATTGATTTACTTGGTGGTATAACAGCCCAAAAAGTTCATTTTGAAGGTCTTTATGGTGCCAAATCTAACTTATTGATGATGGATTATGAGAATGCCTGGATCAATGCCGCCGCAAATGAAGAATCAATGCAGGCAACAGGAGGGGCCTATAATGAAAAGCTTCTTTCTTACTTTGGTCGAGCGTCATATAACTTTGATGAAAAGTATCTGATAACGGGAATCCTCCGAGTTGACGGCTCTTCTAAGTTCGGTTCCAATAACAGGTATGCTATTTTTCCATCCGTTTCGTTGGGATGGATTGCTAGTAATGAATCTTTTATGGAAGATGTTGAAACTATTAATCTCTTAAAGTTTCGAGTTTCCTGGGGACAAAATGGGAATCAAAACATAGGTAACTTTGCATATACCTCTACCATTGCTACTGGTAATGGTTATACCTTTGGACAAGAGGAGAGTTTTAGAACAGGTTCCGTGCCGTCTAGTGTTCCCAATCCGGACCTTAAGTGGGAAACTTCAGAGCAGGCAGATATTGGCGTCGATTTAGGATTATGGCAAGATCGTGTGATCATTAAAGCCGATTATTACCAGAAAAAGACCAAGGGCCTCTTGGTTACCGCTCCTATTCCAGGGCATGTTGGAAATAATGCCCCGGTTGTTAATGGTGGGAGTGTTGAAAACAATGGTTTTGAATTTAGCGTAGATTATCGCGATTACACGAATGAATTCAACTATAATGTTGGGATAAACTTGGCTGTTAATAATAACGAGGTAACGCATATTGGTAATGCTGAGGGCGTTATTACCGGGGCTGGATTTGCGACTTACGGCATAGTAACTCGTGCCGAAGAAGGGTATCCCATTGGTTATTTCTGGGGATACGAAACAGATGGGCTTTTCCAGACCCAACAGGAAGTTAATGATTATGTCAACAGTGATGGGGATTTGCTTCAGCCACAAGCTCAGCCGGGAGATGTACGCTTCAAGGATTTGGATGGTAATGGCCAAATTGATGATGGCGATCGGACAAATATTGGGAATCCCATCCCAGATATGACATTTGGAATTAATTTTGGAGCCAACTACAAAAACTTCGATATGTCATTATTCATGCAGGGTACCTTGGGTAACGAGATATTTAACGCTACCCGCCGTCATGATCTTACTATGACCAACATGCCTGCTGAGTATCTTAATCGCTGGACTGGACCAGGTACATCGAATGAATTGCCACGATTTACTTGGAACGATTCAAACGGAAACTGGACAAATATTTCAGATCTCTATGTTGAGGATGGTTCATATCTTCGAGTTAAAAATGTACAGCTCGGGTATAACTTGCCTACCCAATTCCTGGAAAGAGTTGGACTGTCGAAAACTAGGTTATATGTATCGGCAGATAACTTGTTAACCTTTACGGGCTATAGCGGATATGATCCTGAAATTGGTGCTTCATCTCCATTAAATGTGGGTATTGATCGTGGTGTTTATCCACAAGCGCGTAGTTACCGATTAGGCGTTAATATAACTTTTTAACGGTTTTAGATTTCTATAAAACAATATTTTCTGATTATGAATTACTTAAAACTCACTCTACTGTTACTGATTAGCACGGTTGTTGTAACATCCACCGGTTGTGACAACTTCCTCAGTGAAGAACCTTTAGATCAAAGGGTAGAATCAAACTTCTACGAAACGCAGCGGGATGCTGAAGAGGCGCTGGTTGCTATCTATGATGTATTGCAATGGAATACCGTTGTTGGATTTCATGTCCCTGAAATGTTAAGCGATATAGCATCTGATGATGTTTATGCTGGAGGAGCTAGTCGCAATGATGCTCCTAACATTATTGAGGTGGATAAACATAACATCCGAACGACCAACGGTGAGATACATGGTCTCTGGCAAAAATATTATACCGGTATTTATCGGGCGAATAAGTATCTACAGCAAATAGGTGATATTGATGCAGACGAAGGATTCAAGACTCGAACGATAGCTGAAGCTAAATTTCTTCGGGCCTATTATTACTTCGATTTGGTACGCTTTTTTAGAAATGTTCCGCTGATAACGGAGCCCCTGGATAGTCCTGATGAATATGACCAACCTCAAGCAGCTCCTTCAGAAGTGTATTCTCAAATTGGCCAGGATTTGATGCAAGCCATTCCCAACTTGCCTGAAAGTATTGCTTCCGATCAAAAGGGCCGCGTTTCTAAATGGGCCGCACAGGCATTATTGGCACGAGTTTACTTATACTACGAGGGCGTGTTTGATAGCGATTTGCCGGCCGGTGATCAAACGGTTAATAGATCGGTAGCTATAGACATGGTTGACGGTGTAATTAACGAAAGTAACCATACCCTCTTAGATAATTATGCTGATAACTTTAAACCGGAATTTGAGTTTAGCAGTGAATCTGTATTCGAAATAGCCTATTCTGACTCGCGTCCATGGTGGGATTGGGGATACGTTCATGGAGGAGAAGGGAATATGGCTCCTCAAATGCAGGGTCCTCGTGTAGAACAGCCGGGAGAGGAAGACTATCAGCGTGGTTGGAGCTTTTCACCGGTTACGAATGAATTAGTTAATGCGTATAATGATACCGATCCCCGTTTAGATGCGACGATTCTTTTTGAAGATGAACTTAATGCTGGATTAACAACTGGCTATCAACATACCGGTAAGTTTACGGAAAAGTATACTACCCATAAGTCCTATACTCCTGCAGAAGGGCAGTTAGAGCTGAATTGGGGTAATAATTATCGCGTTATTCGCTTTTCGGATGTAATCTTGATGGGGGCGGAGCTCCATCAAAAAGATGGAAATGATAGTCAGGCCCAACAGTATTTGGATAGAGTTCGTTCTCGAGTAGGACTAGGGTCAGTACCTGCTACATTGGAAAATATCCGAACCGAGCGACGCCTTGAGCTAGCACTTGAAGGTCATCGGTACTGGGATTTACAGCGATATGGACAAGATGTCGCAGAAAGTAATATCACTGTAGCTGGTGAAATCAAAGATGGATATCAAGGGGATGGACAAGATTTTGCAGTGGAGTATAACACAGCAAAGCAAGGCCTGTTCCCAATACCGCAGAGTGAAATTGATATTTCTAATGGTAGCCTCAATCAAAATGATGGGTATTGATAGATAAAACGCTCCATCGATTTAAGGACATAATTTCAAAAACTGAACACTACGATTATGCTTAGAATAATAAACAAACACTGGATGGTTCCTGTTCTTTTGCTGTTCGTTTTTACAGCCTGTGAACCTCAAGTTACCTCGGCACCGGATTTAGCTTCGGCACCACAATCGGATAACGTTACGTTCGAGTATGAGCCAAATGCTGAAAACCCAAATGTCATTCAATTCGTAAATACCTCAGAGAGTTTTAAGGCACTCTGGGATTTCGGAAATGGATCAACAGCTGAAGGTGATACGGTTACTGGAGAATTTCCCCAAAAGGGAGAGTATACGGTAACACTTACGATCTTCACGGAATCGGGTCAAGCCAAAAATTCAAAGTCGATTACGATTGAAGAAACCAATGCCCTCATGTTGGATGATCCCGACTTGAATATGCTTACGGGGGGTGCTGATCAGATTGAGGGAAAAACCTGGGTTATTGACAGTACACAAATTGGGCACTTGGGTGTTGGACCTGCTGACGGTTATGAACCTGGATGGTGGGCAGCTCCTGCACTTGATAAACAAGGTAAAGGTATCTACGATGATGAATATACCTTTAAATTGGATGGTTTTTCTTACGAACAGCAAACAAATGATGATATATATGTAAATGTAGGATACCCTGATGAGTTTGCAGGAGCTGTTCAGGAAGATGGCGGTGATGACTATATCGCTCCCTTTGAAGGTGGTTCAGACTTTAATTTTGTGTTAAAGGAAGAGGAAGGAAAAATGTTTCTGGAGATTACAGGAGGTGGCCATATCGGTTACTACAGTGGCAGCAGAACCTATGAAATATTGGCTCTGAGTGAGAATGAGCTTTACCTCCGGAATTTGAATCATGATGGAGCTGAGGCATGGTATCAAAGATTGATTCCCAAAGGCTATGAACATCCACCAGAAATATTGCCTTATGAGTCTGAAGCTTTGGTAGATAACTTCGATGAAGAAGGAAACGTAAGTTGGGCAACGGATCAGATTACAAACTTCAATGAAAATTATGATAATCCTGCACCGTTAGCTGCCGACACAACTAATAAGGTTGCTAAATATGCTAAAGGAGAAGGGCAATTTGAAAATGTATACATCGATCTTGGGTACGAGCTAAACTTAAATGAGCGAAGTACTATTCGGCTGAAAGCTTATTTGCCGTCATACAATGATTATGAAACGGTAGATCCTAATGCAGCAGATTGGGCACCGGGTAACCTCTTGAAGCAAGTTGAGGTGAAACTTCATAATGTTAATGGTGAAACGGGGCTTGGTGGAAATTCATGGCAAACTCAAGCAAATATTATTAAACCTGTTGCTGAAACCGGTGAATGGGTAGAGCTTGAGTTTGACTTTAGTGGCTTTAGCGACCGAGAAGATTTTGATCGCATCATAATTCAAATTGGTGGAGAAGGCCACGGTATGCCGGGTACCTTCTTTATCGACGATTTTGAGTTAGTGGAATAAAATTCATTCCGGGAAAGAGCTATCAATTCTTTCCCGGTTTTAATTTTGTGCCTCAGCTTTTGCTAATACTAGTATCACTTATCACTGAATTGGATGTTTAAACCTCTTCACTATATCATGAAATATATATTGGGAATACTGATTCTTTTTAGCTTTACCTTTTGTGCTTCTGATGGTCCGGCCGACAGTTTTAATTATGAAGAGCCGATAGAAGAAGATACTACTGAAGCCGGCGAACTTATTTGGTCTGATGAATTTAATGGCGGTGGTCCTCCAAATAGCAATAATTGGACGTATGATATCGGTCACGGAGATAATGGCTGGGGTAATAATGAAGTTCAATATTATACCGATGAAGCTAAAAATGTACGTGTCGAAGATGGGAAGCTGGTTATTGAAGCATTAAAAGAAGACGGAGAGTGGACATCTGCACGTATTAAAACGCAAGGAAAACAGTCCTTTAAGCATGTTACCGTAAAAGTACGGGCCAAATTGCCAGAAGGATCTGGAACATGGCCAGCTATATGGATGTTGGGATCTGATTTTGATGAGGTTGGGTGGCCAGAAAGTGGAGAGATTGATATTATGGAGCATGTTGGCAAAGAACCAGGTCTTGTTCACAGCTCTTTGCATACCCCCTCAAGTTATGGCAATACACAAAATTCATCTTCAACGGAGGTTTCTGATTTTAGTGAATCTTTTCATGTCTACGAAGCAGAATGGACTACTGATGGTATAATATTTAAGGTGGATGGAGAGGCGTTTTATACATACAATCCTTCCGAAAAAAATGGTGATACCTGGCCATTTAATGATGACTTTTTCATAATTATGAATATAGCCATGGGGGGCAACTGGGGAAGTGATACCCAGTATGAAACTGGTGGTATGAAAAACGGCATTGATCCAAACCTTACAAAAGCTCGTATGGAAGTAGATTATATACGAGTATATGCCAACTAAAAGACCGTTACCTATAAACCTTAAAAACAAATTTTAGGATGCCGGCAAATTACAATTTATCAAGGGTAATCCTCTTATCTTCTGCTGCAGCATTAGGTGGATTCTTATTCGGTTTTGACAGCGGTGTGATCAACGGTACTGTTGACGCTCTTCAATTAGCTTTTGATTCTGATTCGGCTGGAACGGGTTTTAATGTAGCCTCCGTATTGTTAGGTAGTATGGTGGGGGCTTTCTTTGCGGGAACGCTAGCTGATCGTTTTGGTCGTAAGCCCGTAATGATTGCTACGGCAGTGGCATTTATCTGTAGTGCGTGGGGATCGGGAATTTCATCCAGTTCATTGGAATTTGTCATTTATCGTATTGTTGGTGGGATGGCTATGGGAGCCGCTAGTATTCTTGCGCCTGCCTACATTAGCGAAATTGCTCCCTCAAAGGTACGTGGACGTCTGGCTACCTTGCAACAATTGATGATTGTGGTGGGGTTATTCATGGCGTTTATGAGTAACTATTGGCTGGCTGGGTTATCCGGTGGAGCAACAGAAGTATTATGGGGAGGATTTCAAACCTGGAGATGGATGTTTTGGGCTGAAATAATTCCTGCCTCCATATTTTTTGTATCACTATTGGCCATCCCGGAATCTCCTCGGTACTTAGTCGCAGCTGGGAAAGTAGATGAGGCTGGTCGGGTACTTAAAGGGATCTTACCTTCAATAAATATCAGAGAAAAGGTAGCCGATATTGAATCTACCCTTCAAGATGGGATAAAACCTAAGCTTAGGAATATTTTTGACAGTTATACCGGGAATATACATCCACTTATTTGGGTTGGTTTGGGCTTGGCGATATTGCAGCAGTTTACTGGTATTAATGTCATTTTTTATTACGGTGCTACGCTTTGGAAGTCAGCAGGATTTACTGAGGGAGACGCCCTGCTACAAAATGTAATCAGCGGTAGTGTAAATATTTTCTTTACTTTTGTTGCCATCATGCTGATCGATAAAGTAGGACGAAAACCACTTTTATTGATAGGATCCTTAGGTCAGGCAGTGATGCTTGGCGTTATGGCTTTTGTATTTAGCATTGCACCAGGTGGAGGTCCCGATTCGCTAACGTTAAGTCCAACGCAAGGAACTATTGCATTAGTGGCTGCTAATGTTTACATCGCTTTCTTTGCTTTTTCATGGGGACCAGTTATGTGGGTGATGCTTGGTGAAATGTTCCCAAATCACTATCGCGGAGCTGCACTTGCTGTATGTGGAATGGCACAATGGGGAGCGAATTTTATTATTACCATTAGTTTTCCAGTATTACTATCAAATCTGGGCCTCGGCATTTCGTACGGCATCTATGCATTCTTTGGAGTAGTCGCATACTTTTTTGTTAAAATGTTTGTGGATGAAACAAAAGGCTTAAGCTTGGAAGATATATCAAGGGGAGGAGCCCAAAAGGAGCAACCACTTGAGGTAAGTACCGTTGATTAAGAAGTTCTTTTAGGATAGTTCATGTAATGATCCAGGGTAGTTGGGTACGAGAATTTGGAATCTATCAGAAAAAGAAAAAGCACACAGCGTGCCGATCCGGAGGTACGGAATGAGGGTTTGTTAATTGAGCAGCAATGATCATACCGGAATCCCTTCGAAGGAGAGCTTAAAAGGCAATATCATGCTCAAAAGACCATCCACTACCCTGCAAAAGGGTACTTCAGGGTAGTGGAGCAGCCTATTCCACTATAGTGAGGTGGTCTATTTGAGGGTAGAGAGGGTAATAATCCCCTCCAAGGTTTCGCGAGTATTACGCATATCCTTTGCGAGCATTACGCAGACCTTTTGCGAGCCTTGCGCATAGTCTTTGTGTAGGGCTTACAGGATTAACCCATGGGTATTATATATAAATCATGGTAGTCTTTAGGCTGTTGCTGTAGGGATTATCAGATAATCCTACTGTAGCTATTTGCTTGCACAAAGTATTGGTCTTGGTGGCTTGCAAAGTGATCTTGGACAGAAAATTTATCGATCAGGTTATTGCTAAAATAAAAAAAGGCATCGCAGCAAAGCTACGATGCTAGATATTGTATAAGAATAAAAAAAGGAGCGTATCAGAATACGCCCCTTTTGAAGAGATTTACTATTTGGAAAGAAATTAGTTTAACGCCTCCTTCACTAATTTCTCTTGTTCAGCTTTGTGGACTTTCTTCTGTCCGGCAGCCGGAGAAGCCGAAGCTTGTCGACCAACATAGCGTAGATTCTGTCCGTCTTTCAGCTGCTGCATAATACGGGTTGAGACAAACGTCCACGCGCCCATATTTTGCGGCTCTTCCTGGCACCATACAATATCATCTACATGACTGTATTCATCCAAAATATCGCTTACGTCTTGATCAGGGAAGGGGTAATACTGCTCCAAACGTGTAATAGCAACATTATCGATCTCCTCATCCTGACGCTGCTTGTACAGGTCGTAATAAACCTTTCCAGAGCAGATCACCAGTCGGTCAATATCGTCCTTGTTTTCAACTTCCTGATCAGGAATAAACGGCTGAAACTGTCCTTTGGCTAAATCATCCGTTTTGGATGATGCCAGCGGGTGACGAAGCAGACTCTTCGGCGACATAATCATCAGCGGCTTTTTATCATCCTGCTTGGCCTGCTTGCGCAGGATATGGAAGTATTGAGCCGGTGTCGTTAGGTTAACAACCTGCATATTATCTTCGGCACACAGTTGGAGGTATCGCTCCAATCGCGCTGAAGAGTGCTCGGGACCTTGGCCTTCGTAGCCGTGTGGTAGTGTCATTACCAGCGATGATTTTTGTCCCCATTTGGCCTCACTGGCCGAAATATACTGATCCATCATCACCTGGGCACCGTTGGCAAAGTCGCCAAACTGGGCTTCCCAAATGACAAGGGCATCGAGCTTGGCAGCACTGTATCCAAATTCAAAACCGACTGCAGCAAATTCGCTAAGCAGACTGTTATATGGATAAAAGGGCGCCTGATCGTCATCAATATTATTAAGGGGAATAAATTGTTGATCGGTTTCCGTTCCGTGCAGGATAGCATGGCGATGCGAGAAGGTACCCCGCTCGGCATCCTGTCCCGTTAGGCGAACAGTAGTTCCATCTTTTAAAAGCGACCCAAAAGCAAGTGCTTCGGCAAAACCCCAGTCGATTTTCTTCTCGTTCTTTTCGACGGTCTCGGCGCGCTTGGCAAGCTGTCGCAACAACTTGGGATTTGCGTCAAAATCCTTGGGCACGGTATTAAGCTTAACTGCAATATCTTTGAGTTCGTCCTCGGGATAGGTTGTATCCGGGAATTCATTCCAGTCTTCTTGTGTCATTTCATGACGGTCAATCATATTTTCAGTAACCTCAAGGGGCGAAGCATTCTTGGCGTCCTCAAAGGCTTCTCGAAGCAGGTGGTCAAATTCATCGAAGATCTCCTGCATCTCTTCTTCGGTAAACTCACCACGTCCCAAGAGCGTTTCCGTATAAATATCGCGCACTGTTGGATGATTTTCGATCTCTTTATACATGCCGGGCTGCGTAAAGGCCGGTTCGTCGCCCTCGTTGTGTCCGTGCTTACGGAAACCAATCAGATCGATAACCACGTCTTTACCAAACTTCTGGCGATATTCGAAGGCCATTTGCATAGCATGTACTGCTTCTTCGGGGTTGTCGCCATTGACATGGAAGATAGGAGCGAGAATCATCTTCGCCAGATCAGAAGCATATTCGGTAGATCGTCCATCGTCGGGCAGCGTCGTAAATCCAATCTGGTTATTGATAATCAGGTGAATGGTACCGCCGGTTTTATAGGCGTCAAGCTGAGACATATTTAAGGTCTCAGCAACCACGCCCTGTCCGGCAAATGCAGCATCACCGTGGATAAGTACAGGTACGTTTTTCTTTTCGGCATTATCGCCATCGTGATCCTGAGTAGCTCGGGTTGCTCCCTCAACAACGGGATTCACCGATTCGAGGTGACTTGGGTTTGGCATCAATTCAATTTCAACTTCTTCCCCAGCCGTTGTCTCATATGTTCCTTTAGAACCAAGGTGATATTTAACGTCACCGGACCCTTGAATGCTCTCGGGATCAAGGTTACCCTCAAAATCGGCAAATACTTTACGATAGGGCTTATTCATGATATTAACGAGGATATTTAAGCGTCCCCGGTGGGCCATACCCATAAAGATCTTTTCAACCTGATCTTCGCCCGCTTTTTCGAGCATGTGATGCATCATTGGGATCAGGGTATCGGCGCCCTCAAGCGAGAATCGTTTGTGACCAATATATTTTTTGTGCAAGAACTGCTCAAAGGCCATTGCCTGGTTGAGCTTATGCAGAATTTGTTTTTTCTGCTGTTTGGTAAGTTCAGGCGTATTGGTGGTAGATTCCATGCGTTCACGGAGCCACTTGCGTTCCTCGAGATCGAGGATATGCATAAATTCAGCTCCCATTTTACCGCAATAGGTTTCACGAAGCAGGGTAATGATTTCTCGAAGGGTGGCTTTTTCATTACCGCCCAGTCCACCGCAGTAAAATTCGCGATCCAGATCCCAAAGCGTGAGATCGTAGTAACTTAGATCCAGCTCGGGACTTTGTCCGGGCTCGTCACTCAGCGGATCGAGGTCAGCCAGCACATGTCCGCGGGTGCGGTACATATTGATGAGTCGCATTACATTAATGGCACGCTTGTTTTGTTCAAGCGTTGCCCCGCTGCCGTCAAGCTGTCCTACGTAGGTGTCGGAGCCAAAGGGCAGGGGATCGTAGGGAATTTCAAGGTCTTCAAAAATGTCGTTATAGAAGTTCTCTTCGCCATTAAGCAAACTGTGGACTTTTTTCAGAAAAGCTCCAGACTCGGCTCCTTGAATCACGCGGTGATCGTAGGTCGAGGTCATGTTCATCACTTTGCTGATGCCTAGCTTGTTGAGCACCTCTTGCGACATCGACTGATACTCAGCCGGATAATCAATAGCACCGGTGGCAATAATAGCACCCTGCGTTTTCATCAGGCGCGGCACCGATTGCACCGTGCCAATCATCCCGGGATTGGTAAGCGTAAGGGTAGTACCCTGGAAATCAGAAATTTCGAGATTGCCATTGCGTGCCTTGTCAATAAGCTCCGCATAAGCGTAGAGGAACTCCTTGAAGTTCATTTTGTCAACACCCTTGATGTTGGGCACCAACAGGTTACGTGAGCCATCCTTGTTTTGGACATCAATTGCGAGACCCAGATTTACCTGCTCGGGTATTACCTTATACGGCTCCCCATCCTTATACATAAACGAATTGTTCATGTTGGGATACTCTTCCAGCGCTTTGATGATCGCCCATGCAATGTAGTGGGTAAATGAAGATTTGGGCTCGTTGCGCTGCTTTAGATGTCGGTTGATGATAGCCCGATCTTCAATAAGCATCTTCATGGGCAGTGATCGGACCGATGTAGCCGTAGGCACTTCTAGGCTCTCATCCATGTTCTGAACGATTTTGCTGGATACGCCTTTAATTTTTTTGAGCGTGGCACCGGATGGAATATCGGCTCCACTGTCATTTTTTTGCTTGGGAGCTTTTTGTTTGGCCTTCGATTCTTTTGGGGCCTTTGTCGGGGCAGCTTTCTTGGTAGTGGTCGATCCATTACCAGTTTTTTGTGCCTTGGATTTAAGATCTTCACTCTGTTCTACACCTTCAATTTCGTCAAAATATTGACGCCAGTGGTTGGGAACAGAAGAGGGGTCTTCCTGATACTGATTATATAGTTCTTCAACAAGTGCGGAATTGGGTCCGAATGCGGCTTCAAGCGACTTCAAAATATGTCTTATTGAGTAGGTTTAAATTATTAGTAAATAAACGTCTGCAAGAGTTAAAATTGACTGTTATTTTTGGTTTCTTTCAACCGTTAACAATCAAGCGTAAAGTTAATCATTGTTATATTAAATTACGATTCTTGAATGGAGATAATTTTGTATCATTTTTTACTGAATTAAGTTCAATAACAATGATTTATTAAAGTAGGTTTCAGCAAATTTATGAACGATAAAGTGAAAGAAAAAACAGGTGCAGAAGAGGTGCAATGGGATCTTTCTGACCTGTATGAATCTATTGACGATCCCGCTCTTGAAAACGACAAGCAGCAAGTTGTTGAGCAAGCAAAAGAATTTGCATCACAGTATAAAGGCAATGTAGCCGATTTTGATGACGAGCAGATGAAGCAAGCGCTCGAGGAATATGAGCAGATATTGGAAATAATTAGCAAAATTGGCTCATATGCTCACCTGATTTGGTCGACAAATACGAATGATCCCAAATATGGTAAGTTGATGCAGGAGGCTAACGAACTGTCATCAGAAATTCACCAGATGCTGGTGTTCTTTGATGTGGAGTGGCTGGACATGGATGATGACAAAGCTCACAAGCTGATTGACAGTGATATACTGGCCCATTATCAGCATTATCTGGAGACCTCTCGTCGGTACAAACACCATGTGCTGAGTGAGAAAGAAGAACAGATTTTGTCAGCTAAAAAGGTGACCGGACGCAGTGCTTGGAATCGCTACTTTGATGAGACGATGGGGGCGGCTCGTTTTGATCTTGATGGGGAAGAGTTGACGCAGCAGCAAGTGCTCAGCAAGCTCCACGAGCCGGACCGCGATCTCCGAAAGCGTGCTCATCAATCCCTTACCGATACGTTTGAAGATCACAGCCGTACCATGACCTTCATTTTTAATACGTTGCTGGCTGATAAGCATACTGATGATAAACTGCGCGACTATGACAGCTGGATTTCCTCGCGTAACCTGGCTAATGAAATTGATGATGAGACGGTTGATATATTAATTGAGGCCGTCACAGATAGCTATAGTCTGGTGCATCGCTTTTATGACTTAAAAAGAGAGCTGTTGGGTTATGACGAACTATTTGATTACGATCGATATGCACCCATACTTGAAAGTGAAGAGACGATTAAGTGGACTGAAGCCAAGGAAATGGTGCTTGATTCATATACAGATTTTCATCCCCAGATGGGAGAAATTACGTCCGAATTTTTTGACAATAACTGGATTGATGCGGCCCTGCAGCCCGGTAAACGTGGAGGGGCCTATTCCGCCAGTACTGTTCCATCGGTGCATCCATATGTGTTTATGAATTTTAATGGCAAGGTGCGCGATGTGCAGACCTTGGCTCATGAGTTGGGACATGGGGTTCATCAGTATTTATCCCGTGAGCAGGGGGCACTGCAAGCTGATACGCCGTTGACAACAGCAGAAACAGCTTCGGTTTTTGGCGAAATGCTGGTCTTTCAGAAGTTGATGCGCAAACTTGACGATCCCAAAGAAAAACTGGCACTGCTAATTGGTAAAATAGATGATTCTATTGCAACAGTATTTCGTCAGGTGTCGATGAATCGTTTTGAGCATGCTATGCATACACATCGCCGCAAGAAAGGAGAACTAACGACCGAGGACTTTTCAAGATTGTGGCGTGAAACTCAAGAAGCAGTCTATGGAGATTCGGTGACGTTAACCGAGGAGTATAATCTTTGGTGGAGCTATATTCCGCACTTTTTACATACCCCGGGTTATGTGTATGCCTATGCTTTTGGTGAATTGTTGGTGCTGGCATTATATCAGGAATATACCCGCTCAGAAAATGGGTTTTCGGATAAATATATCGAAATGCTGCGTGCTGGTGGATCTGATTGGCCTGAACATATTGTAGGGAAATTGGGATTGGATATTACCCAGCCCGACTTCTGGGATAATGGGCTAACAGCTATCGAGGAGATGATTAAACAAGCAGAAGAATTGGCTAAAAAGATAAATTAATCGGGATGGATAATTACGCAACCGCACGGGAAAAGGAGCGATCGAATGCCGAATTAATGGGACAGAAGCGTCAGGAAAAGGCCCTGCGCGAATTTAAGCAGGTACTTAATGATCTCATCTTTATGCTGCAAAGTGCTTCTGAGATGGAGACGGTGTACATGTACTGGGTCAACCGATCGCGTGAGCAGTTTGTGATGGAGACCAAGTCTACGGTTT
>JBEPWP010000022.1:0-16131 GCA_041642355.1 Fodinibius sp.
AGCCAGTTCTTTCTTCAGCTCATCCAACTCCTTCTCTTCGGGCGTCTGCTGAGGAATACCTTTACCCGGAAAGGGCTGTTGGGGCTGTTCTTTATATTTCGATCGCCAAGTGTAGATAAGCCCCGGGTCAATCCCTAACTCATCGGCCAACTCGCGAATATGTCCAGTTTAAACTGTTTGCTGTAGGTTCGTCTTTTACTCATAATTGTTTCTTGTCATAAATTGCAGCCGACAATCTATGGCTTAACTGGGTGTCCACCAAAATGTAGCAAGTTCACTGTACCACTTATTAGAAGACTATAAATGCAAAAAGGGTAATGGTAATAATATCATAGCCTATCATTATATGCGTTAGAGTCACTTTATATTTATCTAAATTTTATGCCCTTTAGGATAGGATTTTAGTAATTGATGTAAGGAAAATTCCTACCCGATGGTAGTGGTTTCTTATAATTACTCAATGATTAAATATTTCCATATTAATTTAATGTATCATCTATTCGTTAGGATTCATCTAATATGTGCAACTTTTTTTAAAAAAAACTTTATATGGAAACCGGTACAGGAACTGTTACTCTTTTCGTGGTATCATTATTTATGATCATTGTTGCATTAATACTACTTATTGCAGCATTAAAAAAAGGTTTTTTTAACAGTGTTCATCAGGATGCTTACATCCCTTTCAGTGATGATGAGCCAGTGGGAAAGCCTACCGATCAGCTTTTTGAAGATGATAACAAATCAGTGGAATAGTTATGCCGAAACTGACATTTCAAAGCTCCGCTGAGCGTCGTGAATTTACAGATTCAAATTCTCGGGCGATTATAATCACTTATTTTTTATCAGGAATGTTTTGGTTAATGGTCGGATCAACGCTTGCCATTCTTGCTTCTTTTAAAATGCACTGGCCAGAATTTTTAGGCCACACTTCGTGGTTAACATTTGGTCGCGTTAGGCCTCTTCATTTAAACACCATGGTATATGGATGGGCTTCACTAACCAGTGCCGGGGTAGGTCTATGGATTTTAACCCGTGTACTTAATGCAACGATCCCGCTTAAAAAAACGCTGTATGCCGGAATTGGAGCTTGGAATTTAGGGCTTCTCATTGGCTCAATTCAAATTCTGTCGGGTTTTAGTAATGGGATGGAGTGGCTTGAAATTCCTTTTAGTTCAGCCTTTCTAATTGTTGCCGGTCTAATTCCTGTTGCCTTAGCATCCTTAATTATGTTGGTCAACAAAGCAACAAAACATTTATATATATCAGTATATTATATCGTAGCTGGATACATATGGATTATCTCACTGTTAATTGTTGCTTACATTCCTGAATACTCCAGTACGGTACAAGCTGGGATGAACTGGTGGTATGCCCATAATGCCTTAGGACTTTGGTTTACCCCAATCTGCTTGGCGGCAGCTTATTTTTTTATTCCAAAAGTTACCGGGCGTCCAATCTACAGCTATTGGCTTTCCCTATTAGGATTTTGGACACTCGCTTTGTTTTACAATTGGAACGGCTTTCATCATTTAATTGGAGGGCCGGTTCCCACCTGGGCTACAACTGTCTCTATTTCAGCAAGCGTAATGATGATTATTCCAGTAATTACGGTCGCAGTGAATCATCATCTGACAGTTGTTGGAGTTTTTGATCGCGTAATAAATTCACCCACCCTGCGATTTATTGTCTTCGGGGCCATGAGCTATACCTTCGTCAGCCTTCAGGGAAGCTTTCAGGCACTTCGAACTTTCAACGAAACCATCCACTTTACTCATTACGTAATTGGACATGCCCACATTGGGATGTATGCTTTTGTAACAATGGTACTCTTTGGATCAATGTACTATATACTACCACGCTTAATCAAGTGGGAGTGGCATTCCAAAACATTGATTAAAGCTCATTTCTGGTTAACGGCTCTTGGCATTATTCTATATATCTTAGCTATGCAGACTGGTGGTATTTGGCAGGGGATACAGCTCAACAACCCTGATATTCCGTTTATGGATATTGTGGAAAATATGTTGCCTTTTCTACAAGCACGATCTTTTGCAGCCATTATGCTCACCACAGGACATCTTATTTTTGCTTGGTTAGTCATAAAGATCGTTTGGCACGGACGAACTAAACGACCCAAACCTATTACTCAAATGTATCAAACCGGCGGGAAAGGTTATGAATAAAAATCTAATTCTTGTTCTAGGCGCTTTTACATTATTTCTGTCATCTATGACAGGTCTTGTATTTATTCCTCAACAATTAGCCAACAATGAAGTTGAGCAAGATGTCCGGGTCGCTTTTGATATCAGCCAGGGACATAAAATTTATATCCGTGAAGGATGCATCTATTGCCATAGCCAACAGGTTCGTCCCGAAGGTTTTGGAGCAGATCAAGCTCGTGGATGGGGCAAAGCATCTATCCCCAATGATTATAATGATCTTACGCCTCACGTGCTTGGCACAATGCGCACTGGTCCGGACCTGGCAAATATCGGACAGCGCCAGCCCAGTCGCGATTGGCACTATTTACACCTTTATAATCCACAAACTGTTTCGAAAGGTTCAATAATGCCCCCATTCGTTTGGCTTTTTAATATAGTTGATGAAGATGCGAGGCCTAATCAAAAGGGGTTATCTCTTCCTCCCGAATACAAGGTACCCGGTAAAAAAGTGTTGCCTACCGAAGAAGCTGAACAGCTAGTTGATTATCTATTATCACTGGACCAAAAACGGCCTGATCCGGAAACCAATGCTCAATAGTTATGAATACGAACAACGACAAATCATTTGAGGATCAGGACCAACAAAAAGACATTATAGATATTCATGATGCCTCCTTTCGGGAAAAACCCTTGCCGGAAGAAGGTATGGAACAGGGACCATGGTGGCTTTATGCAGTCATAATTATCACTTTTGCTTTCGGTTTTTTCTATATCGGATTTTACTGGGGAGAGTTTTCCTATCAACCACATGTACTATACCAAACCCCCAAACCTGAACAAATAGAAGAGGGTCCTGTAGAAGAATTAAGTGCCATGGCACTTGGAGAACAAGTTTATGGACGAGTTTGCACGGCTTGTCATCAAAATAACGGTATGGGGGCACCCGGTGCCTTTCCTCCACTTGCCAATACCGATTATGTCACCGGCAATGAAAAACGGCTTGCCGCAATTATCCTGCATGGCTTGGTGGGAGAAATTGAGGTAGGTGGTGAAATCTATAACGGCAATATGCCTGCCTGGGGTGAGCAACTTAGTGATGAAGAAGTTGCGGGTGTATTAACATACATTCGTTCGAGCTTTGGAAATGAAGCACCGGAAGTTACACCCGAAACAGTTACGGCAGTACGAGATTCCGTCAACCGAACTACGCAATGGACCGTAGAAGAACTTAACAAAACCTTCAGGGAGTAAATGATCTGACCTTGTCTAACACAACCTCTTCCCATACCCGACATTGTGATCATTGCGGTCTTCCCGCTTGGAATGCCGTTTCAGAAGAGGAGTTTGTCTTTTGCTGCTACGGTTGCCAAATGGTTCATACCTTGGGGTTAGAAAATAATACAGTAGATCTACCAGTCCCTGAAAGCTTGTTGGTGCGCTGGGTCATTGCTTTAGTTGGATCCATGCTGTTGATTTTCCTGAGTCTTACAATGCACTTTGATAATACGGCTCCTGCTTTTTTCCCGGCTTTCAGTTTTGCGTTGAGCACAGGCATATTTGCTCTATTGTCAAAGGAATTGTTGGCTAACTTAAAACGTGAATGGCAGTCAAAGAAATTTAGCCTTGGAACGTTGATTTTTATTGGTGTATCAGCTTCCTATTTGCTCTCAGTGCTCAACTGGATGCGCGATAGTCAGTTGATCTATTTCGAGACATCAGCTATGATACTCACCTTTTATATAGGCAGCCTGCTGATTGATATTTACTTAAAAAACAGAATCAGCGAGTATACAGGCCGGTGGCAGGATGGGATTCCTTCTGCTATCATCAAAAATGGAAATGAATTGTTTGAGCGTCAGCCGGCAACGAGCATTAAGGCCAACAATATTCTTCAGACTGAACAGGACGTTGCTTTACCGGTAGACGGAAATTTAAAATCCGAAAAAGGATATTTCAGAGAAGAACATCTGACAGGAGAACCTGAGCCGGTTCTAAAATATAATGGAGACACAGTTAGTGCCGGATCCATTCCCATGGAAGATGAATTACTGCTGCAGGCGGTCTCCAGTTATGAAAGCTCTTCACTAAAAGAGTTTTTTACCAAACAAAAACTCATCCAGGAGAATATTTCCTCATACGAAGTGACGGCAAATCGAGCGGCGCAAGTCCTTTTATTTTTTGTAGTTGTTCTGGGGATCGGAACAGCCCTCTATTACGCCCTCTACGAAGGATTATCAGTTGCGCTGAACCATTCCCTTTCGGTGCTTCTCATTGGGTGTCCCTGTGCCTTTGCGATTGCCACACCAGCTGCCCTATGGGTCGTTCAACAAAAACTGGAAGAAGGCGGTATACTGCTACGTAACGGTACGCAAACCCTTGAAGAATTAGCAAAGGTAAACCACATTATTTTTGACAAAACAGGTACCCTCACCCAAAGCGCATTCATAGAAAACATTACACTGCATGGAAAAACCTTTTCCAAAGAAAATCTTGTTGGAATTTTAGCAGGAATGGAAGCTACGCAGCAACATCCCATTGCCAAAGCAATACGAAATTATGCTAAAAAGCATGGATTTGAGGCAATTAAACTCTCCGATATTGATCCGATACCCGGGCTGGGGCTCAAGGCAGAATGGCAAGGACACAAACTTGAATTGCTGAATAACAGCAGTGAAAAAAAGCATACTTTGCCGGAAGGATCTTTTGGTCTGTTTGTTGATAACCAGTTACAAGCCAGTTTTATCGTCCACTACCCAATAAAAGAGTCTGCTATCGAGGTTATGGAACAACTCGTGGAGTCGGAATACCACGTTTCTGTTTTAACAGGAGATCCCGAGCCGTACCGGGAGTTGCAGCATCAGAGGTGGGCCTATCATGGTGGTTGTTCTCCGGATACAAAGCATCAGTTTATACAAAAAAGAAAAGAAGAGGGTGATAAGATTTGCTTCATCGGTGATGGAATCAATGATTTACTTGCCATGACAGAAGCGGACATTTCAATTGCCATGTTTGACGGAGCCAATAGAAGTAAAACAACCGCTGATCTGGTACTGTTTAATCCCGATTTTAAAACTATACCCAAGATGTTATCTGCCTCAGTTCGGGCGGATAACATTATTCGTATGAACTTCTTTTGGGCCTCGATTTATAATCTTACCGGTCTCTCCCTCGCAGTACTGGGATTTCTAAACCCGTTGATTTCAATTCTTGCAATGGTTCTTTCTTCAACATTTGTGACGGGTAATTCTTTGAGACTCAATAAACTCAATTTCACATCTTCAAAAGAAATTTTTAAAACTAATTAATTTTCTGGTCCAAACTGACAATAACTTTGGTGCCCTTATTAATTTTACTTTCGACTTTTATATCACCTTCGTGAAGATCTACGATCTGCTTTACGATATTTAGCCCGAGTCCGGTTGATGGTTCTCCACTCGTTCCAGCTCTTCTTTGTGTTTTAACACTAGAATCAAAAAGAAACGGAATTTCTTTTTTCGCAATACCAATGCCCTTATCATCTACAATAATCCAAATTTTCCCATCCTTTCTTTGAGTGCAAACCTTAATAGATTGTCCCTCCGGGGTAAACTTAATAGCATTACTCAATAAATTATCGACAAGACGACGTACCTTTTTGCCATCCACATTGGCATTAGAATTTTTAGTAAATGAAGTTTCGAGCTGCAGATCTTTTTCTTCTAATTTAAATCTATAGCAACTGATAGAATTCTTAATAACCTCATTTACTTCAGTTTCAGCCCTATTCAATTCATTACCGAACTTTTCCAGCTGGGCAATTTCAATTAGTTCAGAAATTATATCTCCTGTTGTCAAACAAGTCTGCTTCAATAACTGGAAAAGTTCTTGGTCCTCTCCCTTCAATCTTTGTTCAAAAAACGTAGCAATCATCATTATTTGAGCCAATGGAGCCCGCAGATCATGAGCAACCTCTCCCAAGATTTCATCCTTTCTTTGGATGAGTTTGTTTAACTGCTGTAGCTTTCTTTCCGTCTTCTTGTGCCCGGAAATATCTTGTTTGATACCAACCACTTTTTGGGGTGTCCCATCATTATTAAAAGTGATTTTACTGCGGCTGCTCACGCAGATGACTTCGCCATCGGGTCGTACACATCGGTACTCATAGTTGAAGTCTTTTTGCTGTTCCAAGCAGTGTTGATAGTATCCCATAACGTCTTCAAAATCTTCCGGATGAACAATAGCATGAAATTCTTCCTCGGTATATTGCTCTTTTTTCGGCAGTCCAAAAATCGTTATAAAGTTATCTGATCCACTCCAGATACCTGAAGGAATATTTACTTCATACGATCCTAAATTGGCAATTTTTTCAATCTTGGAAAGAAGCTCGTCTGAAGTATTCGATAGCATCTTGGTAAGTTTTGAAATAGGTTTTGACTTAAATACTACTAAGCGTTTAGAACTGCAATAAATTGATAATGTAAGAGAATAACCTACATGACTCTCCTATAATTCCCGTTGGTCAAAAAGTACTAAAAGACAAATACTATGATAGTTAATCTTATTAAAAAAAAGACAATGGCTGATAAAAAATTATTAAATGGACTAAATAAACAACTCAATCGAGAAGTGACGACATTCCTGCGATATATGTTACAAGCAGCCTCCATCAAAGGTGCCGAATATGAAAGCGTACGTGAAATGTATCTTGAAGAAGTCATCGACGAAGTAGAGCATGCCCAGTACTTGGCTAACCAAATCGTGATGCTTGGAGGAACCCCAAATTTGGACCCCGATCTTACCCCTCCGCCCAACGATGTGATGGATATGCTCAAACATGATTCGGATGAAGAGAAAAAAGATGTCAAAAACTATCAGGAGCTAGCAGAACTAGCCGAAAAAGAGGGCTTATTTTCTTTAAAAATGAAAATGGAAGATCAGGGAGCCGAAGAAGATGAACACGGCCACGAGATGCGGCGGCTTATAGGCTAATCCCTTACTGCTTGAGACACTGTCCATATGACATTACAAAAGAAAAAAATCCCAATTCATGATTGTAGATGATCTGGCAAAATTTGTTGTCAATGCCACTTTTGAATCAATATCGGAAGAAGCGCTAAAGCAACTTAAAATACGGCTGCTCGACTCTCTTGGCACAGCCATAGGTGCTGTGGAAGGTCCCCCGGTAAAAGCATTGCGAGATATGATCGGTGATTTCGGAGGGAATGCAATGAGTACGCTCATCGGCGGTGGAAAGACAACGGCGGACCGGGCTGCACTATACAACAGTGGACTGGTCCGCTATCTTGATTTTAATGACAGTTACCTGGCAAAAGGCGAAACATGTCACCCCAGCGATAATATCGGCTCCATTCTGGCAGCTGGAGAGTTTGCCGATACCAGCGGCAAGGAATTCCTGACAGCCTTAGCCATAGCGTACCAAATTCAGTGTCGACTTAGTGATGAAGCCCCGGTACGTGACAAAGGTTTTGACCACACTACGCAGGGATCCTATGCTGTGGCAACAGGTGTCGCAAAAGCGTTAAATTTATCCAAAAAGAAAACCGCTAATGCCATTGCCATAGCCGGGACGGCATTGAATGCTTTACGCGTAACCAGAACGGGAGCTCTTTCCAACTGGAAAGGACTGGCCTATCCCCATACGGCTTTTGGGGGTACCCATGCTGCCTTTTTAGCAAAGTACGGCATAACCGGACCCCCTGCGGTGTTTGAAGGGAATAAAGGATTTATGGATTCAATTGCCGGTGAGTTTTCAATTGACTGGGCTAATGAGGATTTAGAGCGGGTTACTGAGACTATCATTAAAAAATACAACGCAGAAATCCATTCCCAGTCTTCCATCGAAGGAATGATCGAACTCAAAGATGCTCACGGATTTTCGGCTGAAGAAGTTGACGAGATTACAATCGATATTTTTGATGTAGCCTACCACATTATTGGAGGTGGTGAAGAGGGCGATAAAACAATTGTTCGCACCAAAGAGGAAGCCGACCATAGCCTGCAGTATATGGTTGCGGCGGCCTTACTCGACGGACAGGTCATGCCCGAACAATACGGGCAAGAGCGTATCGAATCTGACGATATACAAACCCTTCTTAAAAAAATAGCCGTTTCGCCAAAAGAGGAATTCAGCGACCGGTTTCCCAATGAAATGCCATCCAAATTGACAGTGAAACTCAAAAGCGGGGAAATCCACAGCATCGAGAAAAGAGACTATGAAGGCTTCCATTCTCGTCCCATGAGTTGGGAGACGGTCAATGAAAAGTTTTCAAATTTAGCAGAGCCGTATACCTCCAGTCAGCTTAGAGAACAAATAAGCTACGTGGTTAACGAATTTGAACATCATTCTGTATCTGATCTGATGACGTTACTCAAAGAAGTAGAAGTTCCACAATAAGTATTTAATCAATCCACAATAGCCATGGCTGAAAAAACATTCGACTTTCTAAACAAAAATGAACGCGAACCCAAGCCAAGAAAAACGGGCATAACCGAAATCCGCGGTCCTTACTATGCGGTAATGGGGAAACGGTATCTACAGGATATCATGGAAACAATGGGGGAGCATGTCGATTCCCTTAAGTTTTCAGGGGGCTCTTTTTCTATCATGCCCAAAGAAGCCGTTGTAGAATTAATCGATATTGCTCATAATTATGATGCCTTGGTTTCTACCGGCGGTTTTATGGAATACGTCTTGACACAGGGCAAGGAAGCGGTCGATCAATATATCGAGACCTGCAAGGATTACGGTTTTGATATCATTGAGCTGTCGGCCGGCTTTATTACACTGCCCACAGATGATTGGCTGCGACTGATCGATAAAGTCCAAAAAGCGGGGCTGAAGGCTAAGCCGGAAATTGGGATACAATTTGGAGCTGGTGGTGATACGGCCAAAGGAGAACTTGAAACTGAAGGTACCCTTGATACGGGCTATGCAGTCAAACAAGCGAAACGATTTATCGAAGCCGGTGCATACATGATCATGATTGAATCAGAGGGTATTACTGAGAATGCCGATCCATGGAGAACCGATGTTCCTGCGGAATTTATTAACGAAATCGGACTCGAAAAACTGATGTTTGAGGCAGCAGATCCGGAAGTTTTTGCCTGGTACATTAAAAACTATGGTCCCGAGGTGAACATGTTTGTGGACCACAGTCAAATCGTACAGCTTGAGACGCTTCGCCGCGGCATTTGGGGCACCAAGAGTTTATGGGGTCGCGTACTTACTTATAAAGAATAACAGCTTTACCTGTATCTAATGATCTGCATATAAAACATCCGAAATATTCTAAAGTATCTCGTTTCTCTTTTCAAGCCATTATGCTGTTATTGCCAATTTTACTACATGAGTTATGCATGGCAGGGAACTAAGAGAGCCATGTTTGTTCGCTGGATCAGAATATTGGCCTATTCCTTCACCTTCAAAAAACGGTCATAGAAGAATACCTATTATTCCAGAGTTCTATATATACATCTTAAAGTATCATTGGCCTGATTTAAGTTTTAACAAGTTTCACGGGAACCTGTTATTAAACTGGAATTTGAATAATAGATAGGATGTATTGCTTAAACTAAGCTTAAATATTCTCCGAAATATACTCGTTGAAACGTGAAATTAATTGGGTAGTAGTCATTCATGATAGCACCTTCGAAATCCAAGCCCGACTGACACCAAATTTTCGGGCAATTTCAGCTTGGTTTTTTACCTCTCCTGACTCAAGCAACTCTTGGTAAATTTTACGTTGTTCAGCTCGACTTTTTCGTTTCCTTTTCTTCTTTTTTGATGGTTCGGAGTTAACAAATTTTGTGTAAAATTTTTGGTTCGCATCATTAAAATTTGGGTACAAATTGAGCAGTTTTTGGTAGTCAATTTTGTACTCATTTCCTTTAGGACCCCGTCTTAGAACTTTGATAGGCCAATGCAGGGGAAAGACTTTCCGCATATCGTCTGTATACGTGGAGCCAAGCATCTTTAAAGTGCGGACTTAGATTCTCTAAGTTCGCACTTTTTTTATTTTATGCCCATCTATCTGCATCTTTTTTAAATTCTTTTTGGGCTTTATAAGCATCAAGTTGATGATGAGAATCAGTTTTTTAACCTAACCATAATATCCCAAGTAGAAATGTGAGAAGGTGTCATGGGTTTAGTAACATCATATTCAGATCTAATATCTGACAGTAATCTTTTGTCGGGGATTTGATTACAAATACAAAGGGAATAGTCTTTTGATGCTCCAGTTTTCGAGTAGGTACTTTTAAAAAACGGATGAAAATCCGGTGGCTAATCATACACGAATGTCGATCTCGGATGGGAGAGCAAATAACTGACCAAAGTACAACTGATGAAATTAAACAAACGCTTGGTATCGAAGATGATACGGGTAAAAAAAGAAGGAGTAGTCTATATGGCTTAGTGGTGGTAGCTTTGCTTCTGTTAGCATGGTGGGGATGGGAGTATTTCTCGGTTACAGAACAGTTCAAATATGTTACCGGAGAAGTTACGCGCGGTGATTTGACTATTTTAATATCAGCTACCGGTGATTTACAGGCTGTTAATACTGTGGAGGTAGGCAGTGAAATATCGGGACTGATAGATGAAGTGTTTGTAGATTATAACGACCGCGTAACTTCGGGTCAGCTTCTGGCACGTATTGACACCGAGCGGCTGGAAGCTGAAGTAGCCCAGGCTGAGGCTTCTCTGGAATCGTCGGAGGCTGTACTGTCCGAGGCTATTGCAGGGCTTAAAGAACAGCGCAGCATCACGGACAGAGCGGAACGACTCGCTGATCAGGATTTGATTTCCAATCAGGAACTGGAAAACAACCAGGCTGCACTGGCGCGGGCGGAAGCAGCGGTAAGTAGCGCGCAGGCACAAATCGTGGTCAGCGAGGCTAACCTCAATATGGCACGAACAAACTTGTCAAAGGCTTCGATTCGATCTCCAATTGACGGGGTCGTGTTGACAAGCGATATAAAATCGGGTCAGGCGGTGGCCGCATCATTTCAGACGCCCGTCCTTTTTACCCTTGCCGAGGATTTGACGCGCATGGAACTTCATGCCGATATTGATGAAGCTGATATTGGTCGGATCAGGGAAGGCCAAGAGGCTGAGTTTACGGTGGATGCTTATCCCGACTCAACGTTTTCTGCTTCGCTTACCAAAGTGCATTACGCTCCGCAAACAGCTTCCGGCGTTGTTACGTACGAAGCCGTTCTAATCGTGGATAATTCGGATATGTTGCTATGGCTCGGCATGACTGCAACTACCGAGATCGTTACGGAACGTGTTGTAGATGCCTTGAAGGTACCCAACAGCGCCCTCCGGTTTACACCGCCCGCAATTACTGAAACACCTGAGGGGGATGTTGTTTGGATATTGGATAATAATAAACCGACCCCCATTCCGGTGACAACAGGAGTCAGCGATGGTAGGCATACAGAGATTTTGGACGGTGATGTTGAGCTGGGACAGCAGCTTTTAATTAACATCGGGAGCTGGGAAGAGGGCAATGAGTAATGATGCTCCATATACCGTCCGTGAAGATCGCAACGTTCTTGCAAACAACGGACAGAATCCGCTGGTACACTTTTCAGGCATTACAAAAATATACGGCGAAGGTCCTGCGAGGGTAGTAGCCCTTGATGAGGTAGATTTACAGATTTATGATGGTGAATTTGTAGCAATTATGGGACCCAGTGGTTCAGGAAAATCAACCTGTTTGAATATGATCGGCTGTCTGGATACACCGACCTCGGGATCCTACCGTTTTAGAGAGGTGGAAGTGGACCTCTTGGATCGCAACCAGCGTGCGCTGTTGCGGCGCTACTACCTTGGTTTTGTATTCCAGGGATATAATTTGATGAAGCGAACAACAGCTCTCGAAAATGTAGAGATGCCGCTTATTTATCGAGGAGTAAGCAAAGTCGATCGGAGGGTCAAAGCTATGAAGGCGCTTTCCGATGTGAACCTCCAGGGACGCGAACATCATACCCCTGCTAAGCTGTCGGGCGGAGAACAACAGCGCGTTGCCATTGCACGTGCCCTGATCACCAATCCTGACTTGCTGTTGGCGGATGAACCTACGGGTAATCTCGATTCCAAATCAGCGATCGAAATTATGGAGCTGTTGACAGCACTTAATAGCAAAAAAGGTATCACTATTGCAATGGTAACCCATGAATCTGATATGGCCGATTTTGCCGATCGTACCATTCATTTTGTAGACGGACGCATGGTCAGTAATCAAAAGAATAAAAGCCGCCGCAGATGATTCTAAATATTATTAAACTGGCTATTTCATCTATCGGGCGTAACCTTATGCGCTCCTCGCTGACTATTTTAGGTATTGTGATTGGGGTAGCGGCAGTAATCAGTATGGTGACGATCGGCGGTGGTGCTACCAGTCAGATTACCGGTGAGATCACCAGCTTGGGCAGTAACCTTCTAATTTTAAGGCCCGGAACACGTGGGGGACACGGCGGGGTGCGTACCGAAGCTCCTTCGTTTGAGATTGCAGATGTAGAAGCTATTCGCGAGGACGTAACGGAAATCTCCGGCATAACGCCGGTATCATCAAGTGGGGCCGTGGCGGTATACGGAAATGAAAACTGGTCAACCAGTATCATGGGAACTGATAATCAATACTTGTCGATTCGCTCGTGGAACATCGTGAAGGGTCGTGCTTTTACGGATGGAGAACTCCGAGGCGGGAAGCTGGTTTGTATTTTGGGCGCCACCGTAGCTGACGAACTTTTTGGATACCAGGATCCGCTGGGAGCAAATATCAGGGTGGAATCGGTAAGTTGTACAGTTGTAGGGGTGCTGGAGGGCAAAGGGGAATCCACTTTTGGGATGGACCAGGATGATTTTATTCTAATGCCAATTAAAGCGCTGCATCGACGGTTAAAGGGGAATACGGATGTTGGATCGATTTATGTTTCAGCGCTAAGCAAAACGGTATCGGCCCAAGTGCAGCAGGATATTATTTCGCTAATGCGACAGCGTCGCAATATTAGAGCGGGTGATGAAGACGATTTTGAACTGAATGACATGGCCCAGATTGCCAGTACGGTAGAGAGTACTACCGGTATTCTTACGGCATTCCTGGGGGCCATTGCAGCAATAAGCTTGTTGGTGGGCGGAATCGGTATTATGAATATTATGTTGGTATCGGTGACCGAGCGAACCCGTGAAATTGGCATCCGGCTTGCGATCGGGGCGTTGAGCCGTGACGTATTACTTCAATTTTTGGTTGAAGCTATCATGCTGTCACTTTTCGGCGGTATTATCGGTATCGCCCTGGGATTGGGACTGGCGGCCTTTGCGGCGCCAATGCTAGGTGTGCCTTTTGTAATAAACGCGGAAATCATTTTAATTGCCTTTCTCTTCTCCGGGTTGGTGGGAATTATCTTCGGCTTTTTTCCTGCCCGCCGCGCAGCCCTGATGGATCCCATTGACGCACTTCGGTATGAATGAAGAAGGTCTGACAAAAGGAGATGTAGGATAGTAATTTAATTACGGTTGTTGGACTTTTATGACCGTAAACAATCACCGTCTTATAAATCTATTTCTGAAAATGAGTGTCACGGTCATCCATCTGGTTTTGAGGCTTTTATCTTTTTTACAATACCTCCGGATGTTAACACTTCCACGTTATCAATCTGCCAACCAGCTTTCTCAATATTTGCGACCGTTTTGCGAGCAATATGCACGCCACTCAGGTAATGGATAGGACTATCCAGTTTATCCATTGCGGAAGCTAAAATGGGGCGATCAGCACGCATATGTTCCAGCATGTGAAGTGTGCCTCCAGGTTTGGTGACGCGCAGGGCTTCTTTTAATCCCAATATGGGATCGGGAACTGAGCAAAATACAAAGGTAGAGACAACCTCATCAAAGGTATTATAGGGAAAGCCCATATTTTGGACATCCATCTCCTTAAAGGTAGCGCGGTCTGACTGCTTTTTAGCCAGCAGTTTTTGTGCTCTTTTTAGCATGCCCGGAGAAAGGTCAATGCCTGTTAATTCAATATTTTCGGGGTAATAAGGAATATTTTTGCCGGTGCCGACGCCAATTTCAAGAACCTTTGGACCTGTTACTTGATCCCAAAGCTCCTTTCTAAAGTCCTTGAAAAGGAGCTGCTCAATGGGCCACTCCATAACGTTATAAAGTGGCGCTATTATATTGTATCTGCTGCGCGTATGTTGCTTTCCTCTCGGTGCCATAGTTATATCAGAATTAACCGCGACAGTTATGAGCGACCTAAATATTCAATCAAAAATTATCCGGGGCAAAATTCTCTTACGATCCTTTGAGACCCTTTAAGAGTGTTAAAGAAAAATGATTAAGTAAATAATTATTTATGCGTTATGATGATTACTGGCGTTTGTTTTATTTCTTTGATTTTTTATTCATCATTCCTTTTTGATCCATCATATTTCCCTGCATCATTTGCATACACGACATATGCATTTTCATCATGGTTGAGTCACCAGCCATTTCCATCATTTTTGAGTGATTCATGTTTCCATTTTCCATCATGGATTGCATCATATTGATATGCTTTTGCATGCGCTCTTTCATCTCGGGATCATTCATCATCTTTTGCATATTACCTTTCATTTGGGAAGGATTCATCTTTTCGGACTTCATTATCTTTTGCATCATCTGCTTTCGCATTTGGGGATTTTGGGCCATATGTTCCATCATCATGGCACGCATGGTAGAATCCTGCATCATCTCTCGCATCTGCTGTTTCTTCTCATTCATATTACCCTGTTTTTGCTGGGCAAAGGTTGTTCCGGCCATTAAAAGAGCAATTGAAAGCGTAAGGATTAAACGTTTCATAATAGACACCTTGAATTTTGTAAGCGTTGATTAACGCAGCTTGATTTTAGCTTTTCCCAATATAACGATAGTCTATAGCAATAACTCTAAATGACTGCTTTTAATTCAGATTGTCAGCTCTTCTTTTGCGATCCCATCTACGTTAAGTTGTTAAGGAGGAATAATAAAATGATATTGTCTCCTTTCTATTAGGTAGGACCATTTTTTGGTTGGTTGAATAATTAATTTAATATGATTTGATTCTGCGGATGTAATCTATGGATACATTTTAATAGCGATTTCAATTCTTTTCGGAATTAACTTACATCATATACAGGGAAATACGTTCAATTCTTTGAGGAGACAACACTTATTATTGTTAAAACAGTACATAGAGGTACTACATTTTCAAACTTAAAAGAGGGATAATTATGTCTTTAGCAAAAGTAATTGAAGTAATTGCAGAGGGAGATACTATAGAAAAGGCTATGCAGAACGCAGTTAAACAAGCTACCGAGACTGTAAATAATATTAAAAGTATCAATTGTGAGAATATTCAGGGTATGGTAAGTAATAACGATATTGAAAAGTATCGGGTAAATGCCAAAGTAACTTTTGTGGTTGATAAAGCTTAGGTATTACAAAGTAGAAATTAACTTACTGTTGGAAGTTACTTATAAAAAAATGATGTCGCTGGTTTATACATTGAGATATTGTTGTTGGTAAAAGCTTAACGCTTTTTAACGTTTCAATTTTGATTGTCACGAAGTATTTTGATAATTAAGAAAGCATTTAAAATAAGCTCTAAATCATATCTCAATGAAACGGTTACTGATATTCTTTTTTACATTTTTTCTATTCGCATCATTTGATTCCTTGCAGGCACAAACAACCAGTTCGGGTGAAGTCAAGTCACTCATGGGTTTTGCACGGGCTGTTGATGTAATGGATGGGCACATCTTTATTGGAGAGTCGGCAAATCCACATCAACCGGGACTCGTTTTTGTTTATGGATTTGAACAGGATGAATGGGTTAAAGCCAGTCAACTTGCTGCTTCTGATGGGGAGATTGGCAATGGCTTTGGTTCTTCATTAACCGCTGATGAAAATCGCCTAGCAGTTGGGGCACCGGCCCACGATGAT
>JBEPWP010000023.1:0-15248 GCA_041642355.1 Fodinibius sp.
CTGCCAGCGATGCAAGCATAGATTCTGTAGTTCCATCACCAATATACATGTGGTAGCCAAAGGTGATGAATCCCAATATTAAAACCGCGGGTACAAACCACGCCGCTATTCGATCTGCAAGCCGTTGTTGACCGGGTCGGGTCGACTGTATGTCCCACATCGTTCGCATGAGATTGTCAATGGTACTTTGTACTGCTTCACCAATTTCGATTGTGAGAGTATTTTGGGTTAGAATAGTACCACTGAGCACACGGTCGCCTTCTTTTTTTGATACCGGCATCGATTCGCCCGTCATCAGCGCTTCGTTGACCACTCCACCTCCACTTACTATAGTCCCATCAATAGGGATACGTTCACCAGCTTTAACCAAGACACGATCCCCGGGATTCAGTTCCTGAATATCAATTTTCTTTGTTGCTCCATCTCGGATAACCCTAGCATGCTGTATACGTTTTTCAGTCAGTTTTTCAAGTAGATCCTGTTTCCCGGACTTAATGCGTTTCTCATAGTAATTTCCAATAGAAACGACGAGCACAATTGCCATAGTGACATCAAAATATACTTCTGATGATCCAACAAGCATTGCTCCAACACTGTAAAGATAGGCACTGACGGCCGCAATGGTGATGAGTAGATCCATATTTGGTTTTAATACCGAAAAGGAAACCCAGGCTCCTCGCAGAATGGGATAGCCGGTATAAAGAAGCACAAAGGTAGTCATCACAAAAATATTCGATACAAAGAATAGCTTTTCAATATCAGTAACCGGGATAAAATCTTCATAGCCAATGTAATTTGGATACAGGAAGAGGATATACAAGAGTAACCCCATGATTCCGAAAAATCCGCCTATAATCAGTCTAACTGTTTCGTTTTGCTGGTTTTCATCAGCTTTGGAATTGGTACTTCGTACGTTGTATCCATATTTACTGAGACGATCAGGCAGTTCATCGATGTTCAAGGTTGCCGCATCATAGTACACTTTGATCATTTCTGAGGCATAACTAGCTTCGCTTTTGTGGATTCCCTTTTGGCGGTCGGCAAGTGTTTCAACGAACGACTCACAAGTAGCGCAGTGCATTCCATCAACTTTGAAAAAGGCTTCCTCATATTGATCGGGGAGGGGTTCTTCTTGGCGCTCTGAAAGACGTCGGGCAATAGTTTGTTTTCGAAGCTGCTCCGCTTCTTCGCCTTCCATATCTTGCAAAAGCTTGTATACGTGCAGGCATCCCGAACAGCAGAACACCCCGTCAATTTCGGGATCAGTAATGGGGGGATCTGGAGTTTCAAGTTCGCAAAGGGTACACTTTTGTCTGCTCATTTCAATAATATCAATGATCGGTATTGCTTTCGTCCAAAAACTCACGGTATAAATCTAAAAACTCACTAAGCATCATGGCTGTGGCTCCCCATAACGGCACGTGGTGAACATCCCAATATGGTACCCGGTAGGTGTAGGAGTGCAAGTCCCAATCTTCGATGGTAATATTCTTTTTATGCAGAAGCGAATTTAATTCGATGGCAAAAACTTCTTCGACTTCGGTGGGATTAATTTTGAAATCAGGTCTCTTCCCTGTAAAACCTACAACCGGTGTAACCAAATTATTGGAGTGGCTGACGTACAGTTCACTGAGCTCACCAATAATTGTAACGCTGTTAGGTGATATGCCAATTTCTTCGTTGGCTTCTCGAAGGGCTGTTTGGGGTATTGATTCTCCTTTTTCGGCACGTCCACCAGGAAAGCTTATTTGGCCACCATGATCTATATTATGGCTTCGTAAGGTTAATATAAGCTCAATTTCTTCATCTTTATTTGGGAAAAGTAATATTAAAACACTGCTTTTATTGACCTTCGGTGGGGGCTCCATCTCTCGAATTTCACCGCCATCAATAGGTTCTGGAGCCATCTCAATTTGGGCCTTTCGTCCCGGCAGATTTTGGGATAAACGGTGTTCTAAAAATTCTAATAGATCTTGCATTATATGCTGTGCGTACTTTCTTGGATGGCTATCAATGAAGGGTAAAGACCATTCTTTTGAGGTGTCAGAATTGTGAGGATCACTCACGAAAATGTAATCAATTATTTTGGGTAAATCATAAATAGTAAACTCTTGATTGTGATATGATTTGCATACCCAATTATTTTTAATAAGGATTAGTTAGTAGCCTTATGTTTTTGGAATCTGCCTATTACAGAAGGTGTCATTTTTTGTAAGGATACCTTTGTTGTTTATCAATAAATTGATTAAACACTTGATTATTTAATATTAAAACTTTCTAATCTAAAAAGGGGCTAAATCTGTAACGAAAGGGGTGTTTTACATTCTTTAAAGTCTATAGCGGGAAGTTTTGGTTGTAGTTTCTTTAGGGTAAAAAAATCAAAACAGAAATCCTGCTCTTTCATATTCGTCAAAATGGCGAATTTAATATTAACAAAATCAGGGATAAATTATGCGAAATGCATTTTTTAAAACGACCTTGGTTATTGCATTAGTCGTTTTTGGGATCACTGCATGTGATCAGCCAACCACTAATGTTGACCAAGCAGATCAACAAGAAGAACTAAAAAATCAAAATACACAACCCATTGAGGGACAATATATTGTGGTCTTTAAAGACGAAGATACACAAGGCAAAGCCCTCGGGTCTGATATATCAAAGCTAAAAGAAGTTAGAAGCAAGATGTTCACCGATTATAAAATTTCAAAAGAGTCGGTCGTCGGTGAATATAATAGAGCTTTAAAAGGCTTTGCCGCTAAATTAAGTGATGGTCAATTGGCTGATCTTAAAGAAGATAATCGAGTAGATTATATTGAAGAAGATCAGATGTTTACCCTAGCACCTCCGGGATCATGTTCTCCTTGGCCAGGTTGTAAAGATGAAGATGACGGTGGTGATGGTGGAAGTAACCAGGTTACCCCGTGGGGTGTTGATCGTGTAGGCGGTGCAACAGCGAGTAGCGGCACGGCATGGATTATTGATTCTGGTGTAGATTTAGATCATCCTGATTTGAATGTAGATGAATCTCGAAGTGCTACATTTATAACAAGTGGTAAGGATTCCAAAAGTGCGGATGATGGTAATGGCCATGGAACACACGTAGCTGGTACTATTGCTGCCCTGGACAATGATACGGGAGTCGTTGGTGTTGCAGCAGGTGCTACCGTTGTTGGTGTTAAGGTCCTCGATAGTCAGGGAAGTGGTTCCTATTCTGGAGTGATTAATGGTATTGATTACGTTGCACAGAATGCGTCATCAGGAGATGTTGCGAATATGAGTTTAGGCGGCGGTACTTCTGATGCTGTAGATGATGCGGTACGCAATGCAGCAGACCAAGGCGTCTATTTTACTGTAGCCGCAGGGAATGATGGTGATGATGCTAATAACTATTCACCGGCACGCGTTGAGTATAATAACGTTTGGACCATTTCTGCGACGGATGAAAATGATGTGTTTGCTTCGTTTTCAAACTGGTCTGGGCCAACCGATCCACCGGTGGAATATGCTGCGCCTGGTGTAGATATACTTTCTACCTGGAATGATGGAAGTACAAATACTATCAGCGGTACCTCAATGGCAAGTCCGCATGCTGCGGGTGTGTTATTGGTTACGGGGGGTAATCCAACAAGTAACGGGTCCGCATCAAATGATCCGGATGGAGATCCTGATCCTATTATATCGCAATAAAAAGGGATAATAACATCACATTTTGGGCGTCTGTCTAAGCTAGACAGACGCCTTTTTTATTTTGGGGATCTGAACTTTATTGGGCCGTTAAGAGTTCGTATTTTCCGCACATTATTTGATAGAAATAATTACAGTTTCAATAATCAGAATCTTTTATGAAGAAGAAGTACAACGTTTACGGCATCGGTAATGCGCTGGTAGATATGGAATTTGAAATCGATGATGATTTTTTAGAAAAACACGATGTCGAGAAGGGGGTCATGACGCTTGTAGATGAGGATACACAATCCCGCCTTATCAAAGATATTAATCGTGATGAAACTGCTGAAAAGCCAGGTGGCTCTGCAGCGAATACGGTATTTGCGGTGAGCCAGTTTGGGGGAAAGTCATTTTATTCCTGCAAAGTAGCAAATGATCCCTTCGGTGACTTGTACCTCGAGGATATGAAAGAGGCAGGCATAGACACTAATTTCGATCGGCAGGAGCGTGAAGAGGGTATTACTGGTAAATGTTTGGTGATGGTGACAGATGATGCTGAGCGGACAATGAATACCTATCTCGGCATTACGCAAAATATTTCAACCAACGAGATCGACGAGTTGGCGATCAGAGATTCGGAATATGTTTATATCGAGGGGTATTTGGTTACTTCGGACAATGGTTTTGAGGCGATGAACAAAACCAAGAAAATTGCTCAGCAAAATGATGTAAAAACTGCGCTCACATTATCTGATCCTTCTATCGTGGAAGGATTTAAAGGTAGATTTGAAGATATTATTGGAGCATCCGTTGATCTTTTATTTTGCAATGAAAAAGAGGCTAAGATTTACACTGGGAAGAATAATTTAATGGAGGCTCGTGAGCACCTAAAGAAAGAAGCCAAACGTTTTGTCATTACACAGGGGGCAAACGGAGCCATGATATATGACGGTGATACTTTTATTGATATCGAGCCCTATGATGTAAAAGCTGTTGATACCAATGGTGCCGGAGATATGTATGCTGGGGCATTTTTATACGGTATTACAAACGGTATGGGTTTTGCCGGAGCTGGAAAGTTAGCCAGTCTTGCAGGTTCAAAAGTTGTTTCACAATTTGGTCCGCGCCTGAAGTGGCACCAGATGCAGGATATCTTGAATGAAGCAAAAGGGGCAGAATAGGATATATGATGGACACAATTGTTTTAGCTTCTCGGAACAAGCACAAAATTAAGGAGCTTCGGGAAACACTGGCACCACTGGGAATTGAGTTGAGATCTACCTATGATTTCCCTGATCTCGAAGAAGTTGAAGAAGATCGTGATACGCTTGAAGGCAATGCCCTGAAAAAGGCACGTTATGTCTATAAGAAAACCGGATTTCCCACATTGTCGGATGATACGGGACTTGAAGTTGATGCTTTAAATGGTCGACCAGGGGTATATTCTGCTCGTTATGCCGGAGAAGATGCAACCTACCAGGATAACGTAGATAAATTGCTGGATGAATTATCGGATGTACCTATGGAGCGACGGGGTGCTCAGTTTCGTACGGTTGCTTCTTTTGTTACCAATGATGATGAATACACTTTTGAAGGGATCTGCCGAGGTACAATTATCACCAAAGAACAGGGTGATGGGGGATTTGGTTATGATCCTGTATTTGTCCCGGCATCGTACAAAAAAACTTTTGCTGAGCTGGTTCCTGATATCAAAAATGAGATCAGTCATAGAGGCAAAGCAATCCAGAAATTTTATGAGTGGATCGAGGGTCAGCAATAAGGCTAATTTGGGAAGGAAATTTTACCAAAATTAATTTTTTGAGCAGATTCATCTATTAGAAAGCCTTCTCCTGATAACATTTCATTAGCCAGTACTGCAAATAAAACGGCCTCTTTGGTATCGGGATCAAACCCAATTGTTGCAAAAGATGTAATGTGGCAGTTGGGCAATAGTTTATTGAGCCATTTCATGAGTATCGGGTTGTGAAAACCACCACCACTTACATAAATAGTGGTGCTTTGCGAATCCGGAATCACCTTTTTTATGGATTCAGCAATCGTATCTGTCGATAAACGGGTGAGAGTAGCAACAAGATCTTCGGGTGGGATGTCCGCAATTCCAGCGTTATCAAGTTGCTGTTGTACCCACTCCAAATTAAATATCTCGGGACCGGTTGTCTTGGGGATCGGCTTTTGAAAAAAATCATTGGCTTTAAGTGCGGCTAAAACTTTTTTGTTGACCGATCCACTACGGGCAATGTGACCGTCTTCGTCGAAATCTTGAGAAAAGTATTCACGCGCTGCCGCGTCGATAAGTGTATTACCGGGACCAGTATCCATGGTGATGGGCGCTTTGTCACGATGAGAATTTGCCGGCAAGTACGTAAAATTAGCGATTCCTCCTATATTTAATAATATGCGATCTTTCGAGTCATGAGTAAATAGCATTTGATCGACCGGTGCTGCAAGGGGGGCTCCCTCTCCGCCCGCTGCCGTATGTCTCTGTCGGAAATCACTGATTGTGAGAATACCTGTTTTTCGAGCAATATGATCTCCATCCCCAATTTGCAAGGTGGTATTGGGTATATCGTTCTGATGGTGTTGAATTTTAGGAGCGTGATAAATAGTCTGTCCGTGACTGGCAATACAATCGATTTGGTCGGGATTATTATCCCATTTATCCAGAGCTGAAAGGATAATCTCGGCGTGTAGCTCAGCAAGTTTTGAGTGCAGAAGGCAAACTTCTTCTAGGGAAACCTGTGCGAGGGAGGTAATTGCTTTCAGGCGTTTTTTAAATTTGGGATCATACTCTCTCGTCTCGAATTGAAGCAGCTCAACAGAGGTGTCAGAGCCCGATCCGGTAACCTTCGTTAGGGCAATATCAAGCCCGTCCAGCGAAGTACCCGACATCAGCCCGATAATTAATTTTTCATCTTTGGAAGCGGTTTCAATTAGCTTTTTAATAGAAGGATTCATGTATTTATGTAATTCTTGAAAATCAGGTGGTTGATATTCTTCGTAATGCTATAACGAAACGCCAAGGTATCAATTTTTCAGTACCTCATACAAAATAGTATTGCAGTGGGTTGAAGTTAGCACTGTAATCTTACAAATAAATCGCTATAATAATGACCGCTGATTTTCGAGGTAACCCAACCGATATGGTGCTCAGCAAATGCTGAAATTGGTAATTGTAAACTCAAAAAAGAGGTTTTTTGGAGTTTTCGGTCATAGATTACATTGTTATCGTTGTGTATTTGATTGCGGTAGCCGGATTGGGTATTTATGCAGCGGGACGACAATCCTCTACCTCGGATTATTTCATGGGGGGCGAAGGACTTCCGTGGTGGGCGGTGATGTTTTCCGTGGTGGCTACCGAAACGAGTACCTTGACGTTTATTAGTATTCCGGCGGTAGCTTATGGCGGCAATTTAACCTTTCTACAGATTACGTTTGGGTACATAATTGGACGTATCTTGGTAAGTAAGCTTTTGCTGCCAGCCTACTTTAAGGGCAAGCAGACCACCGCCTACCAGTTTTTGGAGCAGCGCTTCGGGGCCTCCATGCGAAATGCTACCAGTACCACTTTTATGGTAACTCGTTTGCTTGCGGATGGTGTTCGATTGTTTGCCACGGCGATTCCACTGGCTATTATTATGCGCCTCGGAGGTGCTTTTACGGGCTGGGCCGATTTTGAAATTTATCTGCTTGCCATTGCCGTTATTTCCGTGCTAACGCTTGTTTATACGCTTATCGGTGGAATTAAAGCAGTGGTCTGGATGGATGTGATGCAGATGGGAGTCTACGTTGGTGGCGCGGCTCTGGCAATTGGAATAATGCTGTATGATCTGCCCAACGGATTGAGCGGGGCAATGGCTACGGCTGCTGATGCTGGAAAGTTACAATTATTAGATTTCGGATTCGGTCAGCCGTTTTCGGAGTTTATTGCCCAACCCTATACTTTCTTTACTGCAGTGATCGGTGGCGCCATATTTTCGATTGCTTCCCACGGAACCGACCAGCTTATCGTGCAGCGTTTGTTGACGACCCGTAATGTGGATAACAGTCAACGTGCGCTGGTATGGAGCGGTGTGGTAGTTGCCCTGCAGTTTGGCCTCTTTCTGTTTATTGGACTGTTACTTTACGCTTTTTATGATGCGCAATCGGCCGAGATGCTCGGACTGGCTACGACCGATGAAATTTTTGCAAAGTTTATTGTCGAGCAGCTGCCGGTAGGTCTGTCCGGATTGATTATTGCTTCACTTTTTGCTGCGGCGATGAGTAGTCTCAGCTCGTCACTCAATTCCCTGGCCTCATCCACAACGCTGGATTTGTATAAGCCTTACTTTGGCAAGGATAATACCCAGGCCGAAGATCTGCGAATTTCGAGGATCATTACAATGGTATGGGCGGTGATTTTAACGGGATCAGCGTTCTTTTTTGCCTTTTTGCAACTCCAGGAGGGCGAACGTCCCGCCGTTGTAGAGTTGGGACTTGGCATCGCATCCTACACGTATGGTGGATTGCTAGGGGCATTTTTACTGGGGCGATTTACTAATGCTCCGGATAAAACCGATGCGATGATTGGCTTTTTTGTAGGATTAGTCTCGCTGCTATTTATGGTTGAAGGTCCCATCCACAGCATATTGCCCGGTGAACCCCTGGTGATTGCCTGGCCGCTTTATACGGTGGTAGGAAGTGCCATTGTGTTGATTGTTGGAAATCTTTCGCACTGGATTCGAAAAAAATAAAGAGGTATTTATATAGTGTTGCGATCACTTTTATCGATAGCATTACTACCATATGTTAGCAGATTTTCCATTAAGGATTTCGAAGCTTTGGAAGCCTATTAAATTAAGAACTATGCACAAACTATTTCTGATATTTTTATTAACGATATTCGGTGGTTGTACTTCCGACACCAATGTAGAGCATAAGAAGGTTGGGCAAATGGCCACCGTTGATAGCCTTATCCAGAAAGAGATTGATGCGGAACATATTCCGGGGGCTGTAATCCAAATCAAGAAGGGCGATTCCATTCTGCACCGGGCAGCCTACGGATACGCGCAGAAGTATGATTACGAGATGCAGAAGCTTGAAAATCCCGAGCCAATGACGAACGAGCATCTTTTTGATGTGGCTTCGCTGACCAAGGTAATGGCGACTACGTTTGGGATCATGAAACTGGTGGATCAGGATGCTCTTTCGCTGGATGATCCTATTCACAACTATTTACCGGAGTTTGGGGAGGGTGATAAGTCGAAAATCACTGTTCGTCACCTGCTTACCCATAGTTCAGGGTTGGCGCAGTGGGTACCGACTTATTATCACGCTGAAAATAAAAAAGAGAGCTACCAGTATATTGCTAATCTGCCTTTGAGGTGGGAGGTAGGTGAAGGTCGGCATTACAGTGACCTCGGGTTTATGTTGCTGGCCGATATTATTGAAAAGATATCTGACAAATCGTTGGATGAATTTTTGGAAGATAACTTTTACCAGCCGCTGCATTTGCAGAATACGGGTTTTAATCCATTGGATAAAGGGCTCAATAAGATAGCGGCGACTTCGCATGGAAATCCCTTTGAAAAACAGATGGTGTATGAGGATGATTTTGGCTATAACGTTGATGTGGATTCGAAGTCGTGGGATGGTTGGCGGGAATATACTTTGCGTGGGGAAGTCAACGACGGTAATGCCTGGTATGCCAACAGCGGTGTGGCGGGCCATGCGGGATTGTTTTCGACAGTAGACGATTTACAGGTATTGATAGATTTGTTGGTGAATAAAGGCAATCACGAAGGGAAACAGCTTCTTTCGAAATCAATAGTTGATACTTTTCTTACGAAAGACCAATATGGGAATGGGCTCGGATGGGCTATGGATAAAGCCTTTATTGTTGCCGAGGGAAGTCCTGATGGTACGTTTGGACACACCGGATTTACGGGGACCAATATCGTCGTTGTACCACAGGATTCACTCTCCATTATTTTTCTTACCAATCGCCAACATGTAGGACGCCAAGAAGATGGCAGCTACTTTGACTTAAGGCCATTACGGCAGGCTATTTTTGATGAAGTATAGGATAAAAAGTAAGTCTTACCGATTTAGATTTAGTAATCTGATGTTACTAATAACTAATATTCTTTACTCGGGATCGTAGTTTAAATTCGGCCCCAGCCATTTCTCGACCTGTTTCACCTTCATACCTTTTCGCTCAGCATAATCCTTGATCTGATCCTTTTCGAAGTTGCCCACGTTAAAATAATCCGATTCAGGATGCGCAAAATAGAGTCCGCTTACCGATGAAGCCGGGTCCATTGCGCAAGATTCAGTGAGGGTAACACCGGCTTTTTGGGGAGCATCTAATAAATCAAAAAGAATACGTTTTTCGGTATGATCAGGCTGTGCCGGGTATCCCGGTGCGGGACGAATGCCATCGTATTGCTCGCGGATCAGTGAGTCATTACTGTAGCTCTCATCGGGTGCGTAACCCCAAATCTTCTTGCGGACTTTTTCGTGCAATAGTTCGGTAAAGGCTTCCGCAAGTCGATCGGCCAGTGCTTTGGTAAGGATTGCATTGTAATCATCATGATCGTCTTCGAACTGTTTGACCAGTTCTGGAGCTCCAATTCCGGTTGTTACGGCAAAGCCACCCATATAGTCTTTGATACCTGATGATTTTGGTGCTACAAAATCAGAAAGTGCTTTATTAGGCTGACCTTTACGCTTTTGAGCCTGCTGACGCAGCATGTGGAAAGTGGTAAGCACTTCTTCACGATCGTCATCAGTATAGAGTTCTACATCGTCACCGACCGAATTGGCGGGATATAATCCTAAAACCGCACGTGCTTTAAGCAATTTTTGATCGATAATTTTATCCAGCAGTTCATTGGCATCATCAAACAGTTTTTGGGCTTCTTCGCCGTACTTTTCATCCTCGAGAACATCGGGGAATTTGCCCTTCATCTGCCAGGCAATGAAAAATGGTCCCCAGTCAATGTAATTGCGAATCTCTTCAAGCGGATAATTATCAAAAACCTGTTGTCCGAGTTCATTGGGTTTTACGATGTCCGACGAATCCCAATCAATATCGGTAGCATTTTCGCGGGCTTCTTCAATCGGCAAATAGGTCTTGCGACTGGAGCGTCCTTCGTGACGTTCGCGCAGTTTTACGTAATCATTTTTGATCTTTTTAACGAACTCGTCACGTAGCGTTTTGGAAACAAGATTTCCCGTTACCGAAACGGATCGAGAAGCATCGAGCACATGCACAACGGGCTGATCGTAGTTGGGTTCAATTTTTACAGCGGTATGTGTGCGGGAGGTCGTAGCGCCTCCAATCATTAGAGGTTGCTTAAAATCTTCTCGTTCCAGCTCTTTAGCCACGTGCACCATCTCATCAAGTGAAGGCGTAATAAGTCCACTGAGGCCGATAATATCTACGTTATTTTTTTGTGCCTCTTCCAATATCTTATCTGCAGGAACCATCACGCCCAAGTCAATCACGTCAAAGTTATTACAGCGGAGTACGACCGAAACGATATTTTTACCGATGTCGTGGACATCACCTTTAACGGTTGCTAGTAGCACTTTGGCTTTGGGTTCATTGTTTTGTTTCTTTTCTTTTTCTTCCTCGATATAAGGAATCAAATGCGCCACGCCTTTCTTCATCACGCGGGCACTTTTTACTACCTGCGGAAGAAACATTTTGCCCGATCCAAAAAGGTCTCCAACCACATCCATACCAGACATCATGGGTCCTTCAATGACTTCAATAGGGCAATCAAATTTTTGTCGGGCTTCCTCCACGTCATCAACAATATGATCAACAATGCCTTTGACCAGTGCGTGTTCAATGCGTTTTTCGACGGATTTCGTACGCCATTCCTGTGTTTTTTCTTTTGTTTCAGTTTTATGATCCTTGATTTCCTCTGCGTAATCCACCAGTCGTTCCGTGGCATCATCGCGACGGTTCAGGATGACATCCTCCACAAGTTCGCGCAGTTTATCGGGGATCTCTTCATAGATTTCGAGCTGACCCGCATTGACGATGGCCATATCGAGTCCCGCTTGGATAGCGTGATACAGAAACACCGAATGCATGGCCTCACGGACTTTATTATTGCCACGGAAAGAGAATGAAATATTACTTAGTCCGCCACTCACTTTTGCCAGTGGAAGGTTCTCCTTGATCCATTTGGTAGCTTTGATGAAATCTACACCGTAGTTGTTGTGCTCCTCGATTCCGGTGGCTACCGTTAAAATATTGGGGTCGAGAATAATATCCTGTGGAGCAAAACCAACTTCCTCAGTAAGAATTTTGTAGGCTCGCTCGGCAATTTCGATGCGTCGTTCGTAGTTGTCGGCCTGTCCTTTTTCGTCGAAGCCCATGACGACCACAGCGCCTCCAAAGTTGAGGATTTCGCGTGCGTGTTCCTTGAACTCTTCTTCCCCTTCTTTAAGCGAAATAGAGTTGACTACACATTTCCCCTGGGCGGCTTTCAGGCCTGCTTTAAGGACCGACCATTTCGAGGAGTCGATCATAATGGGTACGCGCGAAATATCCGGCTCTGCGGCAATAAGCTGTAGAAAGTCCACCATCACTTCTTCGGATTCGAGCATCCCCTCATCCATGTTGATGTCAATGATCTGCGCACCATTTTCGACCTGTTGACGTGCTACCGATAGCGCTTCTTCATACTGTTCATTTTTAATAAGCCGCTTGAACTTGCGCGATCCCATTACATTCGTACGTTCTCCAATATTGACAAAGTTCGTGTCGGGACGAACAACCAATGGCTCCAATCCACTGAGACGTAAATACGGTTTTTGCTCGGGGATCTGTCGCGGTTCACATTCTTGGGCCGCTTCAGCAATCGCTTCAATATGTTCGGGGGTAGTACCACAACATCCACCCACAAGATTTACAAAATTAGACTCGGCATAATCGCGCAGCTGATCCGCCATAAACTCTGGCGTCTCGTTATATTCACCCATTTCATCGGGCAGTCCCGCATTGGGATAGAGGTTCGTAAAACAAGTGGCGTTATTGGCTAGCTCCTCGATATAGGGACGCATCTGTTTGGATCCGAGTGAGCAGTTTAATCCTACACTTAGTAAATTCTTGGTGTGCGATACGGAGATCCAAAATGCCTCTGTGGTCTGTCCCGATAACGTACGTCCGCTTTGATCGACAATCGTGCCGGAAATCATGACGGGAATTTCCTTGCCCGTTTCTTCTTGAAACTTATGGATAGCGTAAATAGCCGCTTTGGCATTGAGCGTATCAAAAATGGTTTCCACAAGCAGGATATCGGCCCCACCGTCAACCAATCCGCGAATTTGTTCGGAATACGCATCTTTAAGTTGATCAAAAGTAATAGCGCGATAGCCGGGATCTTCCACATCCGGTGAAAGGGATAGCGTTTTATTTGTAGGACCAATCGCGCCAGCCACGAAGCGGGGCTTGTCGGGATTTTTATCCGTAAATTCATCGGCCACCTGGTGGGCATTTTTTGCGGCCGCCACGTTTAGCTCATAGGCCAAGTCTTCCATATGGTAATCGGCCTGCGAAATAGAGGTGGCGTTGAATGTATTGGTTTCGACGATATCAGATCCCGCAGAAAGGAATTGCCGGTGAATATCTTTTATGATATCAGGTTGGGTGATGCTCAACAGGTCATTATTGCCTTTGAGGTCATCAGCTTTCTCAAAATCAGAAAAGCGTTCGCCGCGGTAGTCTTCTTCGGTGAGATTGTGATCCTGAATCATGGTGCCCATGGCGCCGTCCAGAATCATGATGCGATCTTCCAGCAGATCGGTAAGTTGATCAAATTTCATGTAAAAACGTCCAGGTAATTAATTATTAGGTACTTGTGGTTGCACAAAAACTTTTCAACTAAGCTGCGAAGTGATTACCTTAAACACATTAATTTTCTTGCGAAAACACGCAGGAAGCCCAAAAATTTTTGCTTAACAAAAGGTACAAATAATAGAAGAGTAAATGAAAGTCATTGAGCATTACGATCGTGCAACAGAACCATTAATCTCATTTGAGATCATTCCTCCCAAACGTGGGGGATCGGTGAATAAAGTTTTCGAATCACTGGATAAGGTGATGAAATATAACCCACCGTTTATTGATGTGACCTATCACGCGGCGGAATCGTACTATGAGGAATTGTCTGATGGCACGATTAAGCGACATATCAAGCGAAAACGTCCCGGCACTATTGGACTTTGTGCGGCTATGAAGCATAAATATGGAGTAGATCCTGTGCCCCATTTAATTTGTGAGGGTTTTACCAAAGAAGAAACCGAAGATGCACTTATCGAGCTCAATTTTTTGGGGATAGACAACGTACTCGCTATACGAGGGGATTCACCTGATGATTCGGTACCTCGTATCAAAAACGGTACGTATAACAGTTATGCTATTGATTTGGTGAAGCAGATTAAGGATATGAATCGAGGAGAGTATCTCGAGGATATTGTCAATGCGCACGAAACGAACTTTTGCGTAGGTGTGGCCGGATATCCAGAAAAACATTTTGAGGCGCCGAATTTAGATTTTGATATCGCAAGATTAAAAGAAAAGGTAGATTCCGGTGGTGATTATATCGTTACGCAGATGTTTTTTAACAACGATGCCTATTTTAATTTCGTGAAAAAGTGTAGGGCTGCCGGTATTGATTGCCCTATTGTGCCCGGCTTAAAAGTGTTGACGCGTGAGCGACATCTCAACTTTTTGCCCAAGTTTTTTCACTTGAACATTCCCGAAGCGCTATCTGAAGAAGTACAAGCCAACCCCAAAAACGCGCGCGAAATTGGCGTCGAATGGGCTGCCAAACAATGCACTGAGCTGCTTGAAGGTGGAGCACCGGGCATTCATTTTTATATTATGGGAGACCCAACGCCTGCCCTTGATGCCGTTGAGCGTTTGCCATTGGGGTCTCGAGTGAAAGCAAATAGCTGACCTACAGTTATTGTTGGGATTTCTTTGTGCCTTACTTGTCTCTTGATGAAATAAATTCTACCATTGCATTGATTTAATTATTAAAGCAAAAGGGGCTTAGAGTGATGGTATTTAGAATTTTGACAATTCTATTTGTTCTGGCAGTGGTTCTGCCGATATCTGTTGCAATGGGACAAGACACTATACAACCCAATCCGGAGGAGGTGACGAACCAATCAGATAGTACCTTGGTATACTCTTATTTGGATGAGGCTATTGCAGCCAAACAAGACGGAAAGGTTCGTAAACAGCGAAAGTTGCTTGGAAGGGCTTATGAAGTAGCGGATTCGCTCAATGTAACATCGTTGATTAAAGCGGTGGAAAATGATCTTGGAGAGTATTATCTGGAGACGAGTAGTTATGATTCAGCTGAAGTGGTACTTCAACAAGCTGCTGAACGATCATCGGATGGGAGTAGACATACACAGACCTTGAATTTATTGGCCACGGCCTATCGATATCAGTCAAAATATCCTGAAGCGATGAGAACATATAACCAGGGATTGGCACTCATAGATTCGCTGGAAAGCCCAAAAATGTATGCTGCTTTAAAAACTAATAAAGCTAC